>NZ_JBXCIW010000010.1:0-190529 GCF_056786335.1 Paenibacillus sp. Y280 | reverse complement strand
ATGAGATTTCCCAGTATGTAAGACCCCTTGAAGACGACGAGGTTGATAGGTTCGGGGTGGAAGCACAGCAATGTGTGTAGCTGACGAATACTAATCGGTCGAGGGCTTATCCTAAAATCGTTTGCTGTGACCCATACATCCGGCAGACACAGTTAAAGAGGTTTTCAGCAAACCTAATCTTTCGTATCCAGTTTTCAGGGCGCAATTTGTTCTGACTATATGCTTGTATTGACGCGGGGTGGAGCAGCCCGGTAGCTCGTCGGGCTCATAACCCGAAGGCCGCAGGTTCAAATCCTGCCCCCGCAACCAAACCAAGGTTTCACCTTCGGATTTATCCGAGCTTACATATGGAGCTGTGGTGTAGTGGCCCAACATGCCTGCCTGTCACGCAGGAGACCGCGGGTTCGAATCCCGTCAGCTCCGCCATTTTAACTAAAAAGCACGAAAAATAGATGTTGGGGATTAGCCAAGCGGTAAGGCAACGGACTTTGACTCCGTCATTCTCAGGTTCGATCCCTGAATCCCCAGCCATTCATTTGCGGAAGTGGCTCAGCGGTAGAGCATCGCCTTGCCAAGGCGAGGGTCGCGGGTTCGATTCCCGTCTTCCGCTCCAATTAACACATCCAAAACACCTTGCGCTGCGAGGTGTTTTTTTGTTATGTATAAGAGAATACGGTTGATGAGGGAGGTTGCCATGCGTAAATTAGTATTTTTTGTAGGAGGAGCTGGAGCAGGCAAGACGACGCTCGCGAAGGCAGTAGCGAAGAGGAGAGGCGTGGCCATTCTCGATATGGATACGGTGCTGCGGCCGGCTGCTGTGGCACTCATGACGCAAACTGGTCTTGATCCGAGCGACCGGGACTCCATCGCCTACAAAACGCTTTGCCGAAATTTAGGCTACCGGATTACGATGGATGCTGCGCTAGAGAACATCGCTAATGACGGGGATATTTTCGTTATTGGACCCTTTACGAAGGAAACGGAAACCCCGCATTGGATCGAGCAGGAGCTCGATGCAATCGGGGCCTCGTTATTGGATGTTGATGTGAAAGTTGTATTCGTCTATCTGCGGGATGATAAGCTCCATTTCGATCGAATCGTTCAGAGAGGCTCAGCTTTGGACCAGTACAAGTTGGACAACTGGAATGAGTTTAGCCGTTCATTAGTTAGAAGAGAGCTGAAATGGAATGTTCCAGCGTCTTCCGTTCTTTATTTTGACAACTCCAATGGACTGGATGATCAATCGCTTGCAGAGCTGGAGCGGTTCGTATACGGTGGCTCCTCCTAGCATGCAGCCTTGTTAAGGCTTGCGAGCAGCGAGCTCATCGTAGAGCGCTTGAGTCTTAGCGGCGTCCTTCTCATTAAAAATAACGTATAGATCGTCCAGCTGGACGAAAATGTACGGCGGTGAGTTTTTGAATACATATAGCTTGGCTGCTCCGAGCTTCTCTAATGAGAAGTTGCCCCTTGCATATTCGGCCGTTGCCGTGCCATTTGTTCGGAATCCGCTAGGGAGCTCGTTCTCGAGCGTCAGCCCCTTCACAGCGCTCATATCAAAGCTGTAATCGTACAACGGGTATTCGATCGAAACGTTGCCGCTCTCTTCAATCGTGAGCGCTGGGGACGTATGGTCGGACTGCACGGCAAACGCGGCAAGCGGGATGATGATAACAAGAGCAAGAACGATCCCGCCGTATTGAATCCATTTGCCGCCACGGGTGGCCATGTTGACAGTCGTCCCGATGCCGATGCGTTTTGGCACCATGACCGCTTTATCATCCGGGTTAAAATAGGTGGAGCCGTTGATCCAATAGGCATCATCATCGCTTAGAATGCCCTCGCCATCGGTCTCCGCCAGACTCACCTCTAAAGCACGCACCTTATTATGTACGAAGAATATGATGCCGAGCGGAACCAGCGACACCATGATGATTCCAATGATCCACTGGGTAAAACTGAGGAAGCTTCCCTGCGTCAAAATCGTATATGCGACAAAGGCGTTGATGCTCTCAAAAATAGCGAGGCTAGGCCATAGAATGGACCAATAGCGCCTTGCTGCGCAGTTGATAGCGGCATTAATATCGTGATTTTCACTATACTCTTTCGTCTTCATATTGCCGAAAGCGGTGTATATGGCGTATAAAATAACGGTCATTGCAAGCGACACGAATCCGGTCATTTTTAAGAGCGTGTCTGATTTAATAAAGGACAAAATAATGGGGACGATGGATAAGAGAGCGGGAATCAAGAACCAATAAGGAGAAGCAAGCGTTGATTTTTTCAAAAGCGATACTTTGGTATCGATGCGGATAATCCGTTTTTCTCCGACAAACCATTGCTTTTCGCGTTTGAGGGCTGCGGCTTTATGATGGGTTTTGTTAAAGGGAAGCTTTGACGAATAAAGAAAAGCGGCAAACCAAAGAAACATATAGCTGAGGGCTAATGAGAAGTATTCGCCTATCAGGAAGAATGGCGCAAAGGTAATCAACACGATGATCCCGTATATGGCGTACGCTTTTTTGTATTCGGACTGCAGCTGCTTGATCGCGGCATCCTCAAGAGCATCTGAAGGAAGTGTCACGCCGAATAAAATATGGTTGCTTGGTTGTGCTTGCTTCAGAAACATCACCATAATGAGGATATAAACGATTGCGGCTGGAATGATCAAAAAAAGATTGTTCATGAAAACACTCCTATTCTGGCAGGGGATGTTGTTTGCTGGCTGCGGCAGTAAAGATGTTGGAGCAAATTTGCATAAATTCCTCTCGTCCTACACCCTTCAGGCTGGCCTCCGAAATGACAAGCTTTAATTCACGCTCAAGCTTCTGGATGAAGTCGGCTTGCTTGCCCCATATCGTAGACACTTTGGCGCCATGTCTTCGATCAATGGATATGAACCCCTCGTTTTTCAAAATGGCATAAGCTTTGTTCACCGTCATCGCATTAACGCCTAAATCATCGGCGAGCTGCCTTACGGTTGGCAATTTCTCGCCATACTCAAGCCCGCCTACGCCAATGCCGATGACGATTTGGTTGCGGAGCTGGACGTAGATCGGTATTTCGCTGTTGTAATCAAGCTTCAAAATCATCGGATCACCCCATCTAACAAAGTATTATTTGTATTAGAAATACTAATACATATCATCCGGGTTGTCAAAAATTTAAGCGGCTTATCTTGGACACGCAAACCCTAAAATAGCTATAATAAGCAGAAGCGAATTTTCTTATCCAATGATTAAAAGCCTAAAGCTTTCATCTAATAAATGACCGCAAGGAGAGACCTTAATGACGACCACCATACGATTTGGCATTATCGGAACGAACTGGATTACCGAGCAATTTATCGATGCGGCAAGAGAGGTTGAAGGTTTTAAGCTTTCGGCCGTCTATTCGCGCTCATCAGAAACGGCAGAAGCCTTCGCAGCGAAGCATGGCATTGCTGCTGCCTATACGGACATAGAGGAGATGGCGGCTAGCGGACAGATCGATGCGATCTATATTGCGAGCCCTAACTCGTTCCATGCCGGACAAGCGATTGCTTGCATGAATCATGGGATACATGTGCTCTGTGAGAAGCCAATCGCTTCAAACGCCTATGAGCTGCGTCAAATGATTGCCGCAGCCAAGGAAAACGGCGTACTTCTGATGGAGGCGCTCAAGTCGACGCTGCTTCCGAGCTTCAAGGCGGTGCAGGACAATCTGCATAAGCTTGGAGAGGTACGGCGCTATTTTGCAAACTATTGCCAATACTCCTCGAGATACGATGCTTACAAGGCCGGTACGGTGCTTAACGCCTTTAATCCGGTATTCTCCAATGGAGCGCTAATGGATCTTGGCATTTACTGCATCTATCCGCTTGCAGCATTGTTCGGCAAGCCGGACGCGATTAAAGCAACGGGCGTTATGCTCGAATCCGGTGTTGACGGCGAAGGCAGTATCGTGCTGCAATATGCAAGCATGGATGCGGTTATTATGTATTCGAAAATTACCCACTCCTCGCTGCCATCCGAAATCCAAGGGGAAAGCGGAAGCATCGTTATCGATAAAATCAGCGAGCCAGGGAAGATTGAGATCAAGTACCGCAGTGGATCGACAGAAGACATTTCACAGCCAACAATCAGCAAATCGATGTATTACGAGGCGAAGGAATTCATCGAGCTTATTAAAGCAGGACGTACGGAGTCTTCTGTAAATACTTTTGAAAACTCGCTAGTGACGATGGAAATTATGGATGAGGCGCGTAAGCAAATCGGACTTGTATACCCGGCGGATGCAGCGGTGTCCAAATAAGGAAAACGACAAGTTTTATTGGAAAAATTCTAAAAAGGTTGACAGATGCTGGGTGACGGGCGTATTATGATGTAAATCAAATGAAGGGAGGCCGATGAACATGCACGAACAAAATTTAGCATTTAACGCAGCTTCAAATAGCAAGTCCATTTCACCGGCCTCTGCGGGCCCTGTGACTGTTTTCTAAAATTTGCACCTGTAACGGCAAGCAAGGTTTAGGAAACAAAGGCGCAAGTAAAGCCATGGACATGTTGAGGTCCATGGCTTTTTTGTGTTCATTTGAATGTAAGGAGTTTTAACAACCATGAAAGAAACCTATTATCAAAAAGTTCAGCTGCCCTCGGGGCAGGTGCATGTTTATGCAGGACCGGAGTTATTCGCGTCCTTAGATTATAAAGTGTTTGAAATGGCGAACAACAATTTGCAAATTCCGAATCAAGTTTATATGAGCTATACACCTGACGTTCATGTCGGTGTAGGCACTTGCATCGGGACAACTGCGGTGTGGAACACAAGCGACGGCTTCGTATCACCCTCGATCGTAGGCAGCGACATTGGCTGCGGGATGCGCGTACAGCTTACGAATCTCCATAAGGACGATTTGAAGGAGGTAAAGCTGCGCCGAAAGCTGGTGAGAGCGATTGAGAAGTTTTTGCCGGTGGAGGAGCATGCTAGAGGCTATTTCTCGGATATTAGACTCGAGAATGTGGTGAAGAAAGGGCTGCACGGCTTGCCGAAAAAATATATTCCCGATGCTTACACGCCGCGCAAAGCAACCTCCTTAACCCATGTGGAGAGCAGCCGTTTTTATTTTGACGAAGAGGTGCTGGATAAGTTTCCGGAGGCCGTTTGGCATCGTGCGCATCGCCAGCTTGGTACGCTTGGGGGCGGCAATCACTTTGTCGAGATTCAAGCGGTTGAAATTGCCGAGGAAAATCGGGAAATCGCAGAGGCATGGGGGTTATACGACGGTCAGGTCGTCATTATGATCCATTCCGGCTCGCGTGCCTGGGGCGGCGCGGTCAGTCAATACTGCAGCACCGATATCGCCAAAATGATGCGTCATGAAGGTATCGGCACCGCTGATCCTAAGCTGCTTTACGCTCCGCTTTCCCATCCGCTTGGGCAAACCTATGTGAATCTCATGTACTCCGCGCTCAACTATGCGGTCGTGAACCGTCATTTGATCGCTTATGCAGTCCGCGAGGCGGGCAAGGATGTATTTGGCTCCAAATTCGAGCTAAGGACGTTGTATGATCTCATGCATAACTATGCGTGGGAGGAAGAGCAGGATGAGCAAGCGTACTTCGTTCATCGCAAAGGTGCGACAAGAGCGCTCCCGGCGGGACATCCGGACAATCCAGAGCCGTACCGCAGTACAGGGCATCCCGCACTTATTCCCGGCTCGATGGGAACCGCTTCGTATATGATGGTCGGCAGCCCGGAAGGGAAAGCAAATCATTATTCCATCTGTCATGGTGCTGGGCGCATACGCTCACGCAACGCGACGAAGCAGCTGGTATCCGTAGAAGAGGTAGTCGCTGCGATGCGCGTAGGGACAGATGATGAAATTGTTGTGAATCAGCGCTCTATGGAATCGCTGGTCGATGAATCGCCGCAGGCATACAAGGATGTTGATCAAATTATTGAGAGCGTCGTAGGCGCGGGGCTTGCGCAGGTTGTTGCGAAGTGCAAGCCGCTTGCTGCAGTAAAAGGAGTTTAACAAAAAGGTATTGAGGGGGTCCGAGGAGAATGGTTAACAATCAACTAGAAAATCAGCCATTAAATGGGAGTAAACGGATTAACTATTTCCACTCCAAAAGTGAATATTGCTTCTCATCGGACCCATTGTACGGAAGTTGAAGGGAGGCGTGTGCGGGCTTCACGTTAGCCGCATCGCCAGCTATTCATCATGACTGACCATGGACGATTATGTCCATGGTCTTTTTTATGTTCAAGCTAAAGAAGGGAGCATTTAGAATGACTAATATACGAGCTGATATTTTCGAGGAGCTGGACCGAATCGAGCGCGAAGAGCAGGTGCGCATTCTGTATGCCTGCGAATCGGGAAGCAGGGCGTGGGGGTTTCCGTCAAAGGACAGCGATTATGATGTTCGGTTCCTCTACGTCAGGCCAGTGGAATGGTATTTATCGATCTTCAATAAGCGGGATGTCATTGAGCGCCCTATCAGCCATTTACTCGATATTAACGGCTGGGATTTGCGCAAGGCGCTAAATCTGTTTCGCAAATCGAATCCGCCTCTGCTGGAATGGCTGCAATCGCCAATGCCTTATTACACGAAATACACGGTGGCAGAGCAAATTCGCAGCATTTCACCGTTAGCTTTTTCGCCTAAATCATGTATGTATCATTATCTCAATATGGCGAAGGGGAACTATCGGGAGTATCTGCAAGGCGAGCAAGTGAAAATAAAAAAATACTTTTATGTGCTGCGGCCGATTCTAGCATGCGAATGGATTGAAACCTACCAAACGATGCCACCGATAGAGTTTGATCAATTAGTTGAAGTGCTTATACCGGCAAGAAGCGAGCTCAGTGCAGCGATTGAGCAATTGCTGCGGCGGAAGAAGGCGGGGGAGGAGCTTGACTTGGAGCCTAGGCTTCATCCGATCAATGATTATTTGGAGGATCGTATCGCTTATTTCGAACGAACGGCCATGGCGTTTGGGGACGGCAAAGAAGCGCGGGATGAGCAGCTTGATGACCTGTTCCGCAGCGCTTTAAATGAGGTTTGGGGTAAAGGTGTAGTTTATAGGTGAGGGGAAGGTAAAGATGGCAATTTTGCAAGTGAAATCAACGAACCCGAGCTTTTCGTTCGTTATCAAAAAGAATCCGCATTCCGGCATGCTGCTGCGCGCCGTTCGCAAAGGGATGGCGTATGGCTGGTATACGGATGAAGGGACATTTAACGTTTATTTCAAGGATGCAGACAACGAGGTTTCTTATAAACAGCATAGACAGGATCAATTTGAGTATCTCAATGTATCCCGATATAATACGCCGCTGTTTGTGCTAGGAGCGATAAACGAATTTTTTGCTGCTCCGCTCAAAGCGCAGGACACACGGGATACGGAGCAATATGAGCATGCTTTCCATATCAACATGATCCATATTGAGCTTCTGCGGTATATTCATTTTTTTGAAAAGCATCTTGCGGATTACTCGTTTGAAGCCGTACATCTAGCGCATAAAAGCTATTCGCTGACGATCAGGACGCAGAAATCACTTTATGAGCTTATGCATGTCGTAAGCGTGCTTTGCTTGTTTCTGTCGATGTTCAGCGATGAATATATTGATATTTCCGATGATATTTTGATTAAATATGTGAAGAGCATTCAAATTATAGATGCGCCGTTCTATCTCCGAAGCTTATTTGCCCGCAACTTCCTGGCATCTAGAGACCGCTTCAAGAAATACAAGGAGGAGCTTGAGAAGACGGAGCGTTATTCGATCCAATTGGCCTTTGGCGGTACGGCGCAGCAGCGAAGAAGCTATATCGGAAGCGTGCTTCCATTCGATAAATCGATAGTGGACGTAGGCTGCGGAGAGGGCTATTATGCGATCCCGTTTGCGTCCAAGATCGAAGCCAGCTATTATGCGATTGATATAAGCGAGCCATTGCTAGAGGTGGTACAAAGAAAGGCAGCTGCGAAGGAGCTGGAAAACATCGCAACGTTTCCTTCCATCGATCACTTTATTGAGCAGTATAACGGCGAGCAGGTGGATGTTGTTTTGACAGAGGTTATTGAGCATATGAGTCTGGACGAGGCTAGTGCGCTTATACGGCAAATATGCGGGCAGATCGATTTTGATCATTTTGTGCTGACCACTCCCAATGCGGAATTCAACGCGTATTATGAGCTGGACGATTTCCGTCATGATGACCATAAATGGGAGCTTGGGAGAGCAGAGTTTCAAGAATGGCTGCTAGCAACATTGGGTGATCAAAACGTTGAAACGGAATTTGTAGCAATCGGCGATGGCGTGAATGGCATTCAGACGACGCAGGGAGCTATTTTGAGGAAAAGGAGGGAATAGCGGAAATGGAGATTAGAACAAAAGTTCATACGATATTTATGCTGATCGGCTCGACGGAATGCGGGAAAACGACGTTTGCGAACGAGGTTCTTATTCCGCAGCTGCGGTTTAGTGATGAAGCCAAGGGAGTAAACGCCAATGTGCAGTATATTTCCTCCGATAGCATTCGGCAGGAGCTGCTGGGCTTTGAATATGATAAATATGACCAAGTGATGCTGGAAGCGAGCGATCAAGCTTTTCGCCTCCTGTTCGAGAAGCTGCGACTGGTCACATCTTATCCTATAAATGCGGAATTTGTTGTCGTGGACACAACCGGCTTGTCTGAGGATTTCCGGGCGAAGGTGAAGGATATTGCAAATGAAAACAACTACAATCTTGAGGTTGTGCTGTTCGATTACCGGAAGCGGGATGATTATTACGCATCGGAGCGCTCGAAGAAGCTCATTACGAGTCATATCAACCGGCTGCGCAAAGAGGTGCTGGGGTCATTAGCGAGGGAGCGCTACTCCAAAATCCATAAGGTTCGCGCTAAGGACTTTTATTCACCTTCTGCTGGAATAGCAAATGCGGATTATAAGGTCATTATTGAGGATGCAGACGACTATTTGGATGCTATTTTGCCGCTTGATCAGAAGACGATTATAGTAGGCGACGTTCACGAATGCGTGGATGAGCTGAGAGGTTTGCTCGTTGGCCATGGCTTTCAAGTGGAAGGCGACCAGTTGATTGAAACGGAGAAGGTGAAAGGAACGAAGGTGCTGCTTGTTGGGGATTGGATCGACAAGGGCGGCCGTACGAAGGAAATAATAAATTTTCTGTATAGGAATCAGGATCATTTTTTGTTCGTGTTAGGCAACCATGAGAACTTCGTTTCTAAATATATGCGCGGTGAGATTAACGGGGTTGAAGAGGAGCTGCTGCATGCGTACTTTGATTCAACTGAGGTGCTTCGTCATGATGCAGAGCTGCTTCAGCGGTTTAATCATCTGGTGTCGCTATCGAAGCCATTCTATCGGATGGTAGGCAAAAGAGGAACGTCGTTCTATGTCACGCACGCGCCATGCGCGAATAAATATTTGGGCAAGCTAGACCCGAACTCGGTTAGGCATCAGCGGAACTTCCGAATTGACCGCTCAGAGCCGCTTGAAGAGCAGCTTATGTTCTTGAAGCGGGAAGCGGCTTTTAATCAGCCTTATCATGTATTTGGACATATCGCAGCCAAAAACGCTTTCCGAATCAAAAATAAAATTCATCTGGATTCCGGTGCGGTGCACGGCAATGCGCTTACCTCGGTCATACTTTCGGCGAAGCCGATGTTTAAATCGCAAAAATCAGAGCAAGCGATTATGACTGATGAGCTGCACACGCTGTTCAAGGAAGAGCGCAAGGTGTCGCTGCAGGAGCTAGGTGATGATGAAGCACGCAGACTGCAGTACTGCTCGGGCAATAAGGTTAACTTTATTTCTGGGACGATGGCGCCAGCGGATAAGGATGAAGCTGCGCAGGAGCTTGAGTCGCTGAGGAAAGGGCTGGACTATTTTGCAGGGCATGGCGTAAAAGAGGTTGTGCTCCAGCCGAAATATATGGGATCAAGATGTAATGTTTATTTGCATGCGGAGCTGGAGCAATGTTTTGCGGTTAGCCGCAATGGTTATAAGATCAATAAGATTGATCTAACGTCCGTATATGAGAGACTACAGCAAAGACTAGGAAGCTACATGAAGGAAAACGGCATTGCAATGCTTCTTCTCGACGGTGAATTGCTGCCTTGGCAGGCGCTTGGAGAAGGCCTCATTGAAAAGCAATTTAAACCGATTGAAAAGGCGCTTGAGTCTGAGCTTGCCTTCCTTGAGGCGAATGGGTTCGAGGCAGCATTCGATAAGCTTGCGCTTGAATACAAGGAAAGCGGCTTTGAGAAGGATCAATTCCATCTGTCCAAAGGGGCGCTTAATGAAAAATATGGTCTGAGCGTCTACCAAAGCTACAAGTATGTGCATTCGATTTTGGAGAAGCATATGCCTCTTGCCGATCATGTGAATGCCTACGGCACGTATAAAAAGCAGCTTGAGCTGTATGCTGAGGCTGGCGAGCTGGAATACAAACCGTTTTCGCTACTCAAAATCATATATGAGGATGGCAGGGAAACACTGCCGGATTGGAAGACATCGGAGATGTATAGCTTCCTCTCTGACGACGTGTTCCTTACGCTCAATCTATCAGCAGAAGACTGCAATGAGCAAGCGGAGCAGTATTTCTTAACCCTTACGGTGGATAATCATATGGAGGGAGTCGTTATTAAGCCTGAATACGCAGAGCCGCATACCGTTCCTTATATGAAGGTACGCAATGCGAACTATATGTCAATTATTTATGGCTATGATTATCGCTTCCCGCATAAGTACAACAAGCTCATTAGACAGAAGAGTATTCATCTGAAGCTTCGTACCTCTTTAAATGAGCACCGGCTCGGACAGAATATGCTGGCGATTCCTTTTGCCGAAATTGCGCCGGACAACGCAGCGTATAAAGCTGCTGCTGCGAATCTATTGTTTGAGGTTGCTAAAGAGAAGGAAATCGATCCACGCTTGTAACGATTCAAGCGAATTTTTTTGGCCATAACGATGGAGATTGTTGGCGTTGAGGCGCTGCTGCGGTGGAATCATCCGGATTGGGGGCTGGTGTCCCCGGCGGAATTTATTCCGATCGCAGAAGAGACAGGACTTATCGTCCCGATAGGGGAATGGGTGCTGCGCGAAGCATGCTTGCAAAGCAAACGATGGCAGGGCATGGGCTTGCCTCCAATTACGAATCAAATGTACGTGCTATATGGGTTTATAGTCTGGTACAATGAACTGGACAATGATATTTATGAATATGGCGTGCAATTTCAAATGAAAGAGACGGAGCATGAAGAGCTAGTCAATGCGCTTAATTTGCTAGCCATTAGGCAGCGCGACGGCAACTTGCCCCAAACTCAAGTATACGTGGGCGACCCTATACTCCGAATAAAGGAATTGAAAAAGCTTAATTAATAATGAAATACGTTGTTAGCGGATAAGGATCGGAGGAGTAGAGCATGAACATAGATATCGTAAACAAATTTTGCGTCAAAACATTTGGTTCCTCGAACTTGGTGACGGAGATCGGCAAAGTAACGAAGGTAGCCAGCCGAACGATTCATGTCGATTGGGGCATGAAGAAGTACGTTTACCAAAACAAGGATTTCAGATGGATTCCGCTTACGAAAGAGGAAGTGGAGAAGAAATATCCGAAATCAAAATTTACAGAGGATTCGCTGAAGCGGGCACTGGCGTTTGGTCTGGAGATCAAGGGCGTAAAGCCTGTTTCTGAATAAGGCTGGGTATAAAAAACATTTTGCAATCGGCTAAAACCGAATGTGAAATGCTTTTTTTATTTCATATTGCGGTTTTGTCGGATTGCTCTTTGGGTAAAAGGAAATAATAGTTATGGAGAAAGGGGATGTGCGCTTTGAAGCTAACGCCGGAACAGCGAATTCAATTGCACGGCTTCAATAACTTAACGAAGTCGCTTAGCTTTAATATGTATGATGTGTGCTATACGCGTACGAGAGAAGAACGCGAAGCTTATATTGCCTATATTGACGAGCAATACAATTCGGATAGGCTGACGAAAATTTTAAACACCGTATCAGAAATTATTGGCGCGCATGTGCTTAACATTGCCAAGCAGGACTATGAGCCGCAAGGCGCCAGCGTGACCTTGCTCGTATCGGAAGGTCCTATCGTTGGTGGGCCAAACGAATCGTTTGAGGAATCTCCCGGCCCGTTGCCTGATTCAGTTGTCATGCATTTGGATAAAAGCCATATAACGGTTCATACGTATCCGGAGTATCATCCGAATGAAGGAATCAGCACCTTTCGGGCTGACATCGACGTGTCTACCTGCGGCGAGATCTCGCCTCTGAAAGCGCTGAATTACTTAATTCATTCTTTTGATACCGACATTATGACGCTTGATTACCGAGTGCGCGGCTTCACGCGAGACATTAACGGCCACAAGCTGTTTATTGATCATGACATTAATTCGATTCAAAATTACATACCGAAGGAAGAATGCCTTTTGTATGACATGATCGACGTTAATATTTATCAAGAGAATGTGTTTCATACCAAGTGCAAGCTGAAACAATTTGATTTGAACAATTATTTGTTCGGCTACACGAAGGACTCGCTGTCAACGAAAGAGCAAGAGGAAATAACGAGTAGACTGAAGACGGAGATGGACGAAATCTTTTATGGGAAAAACATAAGGAGCTGATTTTAATATGCCAATTCCGCATTCCAAAAACCAATTAACCCGCCCCAGCATCAAAATCGCCAGCCAGGCATCGAAGCTGAAATGAACCCGCTTCCGATCTCTGACTCTTATAAGGCAGCAGGGAAGCTAAAGGGCAAGACTGCTATTATTACCGGAGGAGACAGCGGCATCGGACGTGTCCTTTTGCCATCGTCTCGTTTACGCGCGCGCTCTCGGTCAATTTGGCGGAGCAGGGCATTTGGATAAGTACCGTTACAGGAAGCCGTGCTGCTTCGCGTAATTTCCCCAGTGCGGCTGTCTGCCGTCAACATCCGCGATGTTGAACTCATCGGACAGCTGCCAGCTTGGGAATACTTGTCCTGATCTCTCTAAGAGGCCACTGCTTGCTGCAAGCGCAGCAATTCCGCGGCCGACGAAATACGGCGTTTCCGATTGGCTGAAATGCTCGGCATCTGGCTTGCCGCCTTGAACTGCATCAAACCAGTTGTCCTCCGTCACGCCAAAATGGTCGAGCATCTCCTCCGAGCGAAGAAAACCGGGCGTTACCGCAACAGCGGAAACCTCAAACGGCTTCAGATCGGCTGCCATAGCTGTGGCAAGATGGATCGGCGATATTTTCGCTAGACTATAAAATAAGCTTCCGCGATAGCGGTAATCGATCCCATCGGTTACTTCAATGATGAGACCCTTCCTCCTCTTTACCATCAGTGGAGCTCCGTAATGACTCGTAATAAGATGCGCCTTCACCGCGCGCTCCTGCATTAACAGCCCCTTGCTGAGCGAATGCTCCCAAAATGGCTTTTTCCATTCCGTTAACTGCTCTCCGCCCCAAATGTTATTGACAAGCACATCAAGCTGGCCGTTTTGCTCCATGTTGATTCGTTCGAATAACGCTTGTACTTCCGCTTCTACCGTGTGATCAACCTTGACCGGAATGCCTACACCGCCGCGTGCTGTGACAAGCTCAGCTGTTTCTTCGATGGTTTCCGCCCTGTTCAGGTCAGAGGCAAGGCCGCGAATACTTCTTCCTGTGCAATATACCGTCGCCCCTGCTTCTCCAAGGCTTGCTGCAATACCGCGGCCAGCTCCGCGTGTGGCCCCTGCAACGACTGCTATTTTCCCATGCAATGGTTTCATCCGAATCTCTCCATTCTTGGTTCTAAGGTTTACTCTTTGTCAGTTTAGCAAACAATATACGACAGCTACTGTCATATATTCATGCTATTATGAAATAAAGGGTTTAATCGGATTGAATGGGCTAAGGAGGAATGGCGCATGAGAGCGGGACGGCTGATCGCTATCGTATTGTTGATGCAGAACAACGGAAAAATAACGTCCAAGGCGTTGGCGGAAAAGCTGGAGGTGTCCGAGCGGACGATTATTCGCGATATGGAATCGTTAAGCGAGGCGGGCGTTCCGGTGTACGCGGAGAGAGGGCTGCATGGGGGCTGGGTGTTGTCCGAGGGCTATCGGACGAACCTTACCGGCATGCATACCGATGAGCTTGTATCTGTACTTATCGCCAGCCATTCAGCTCTGCTCGGCGATCTAGGTATTGAGGGTCAGTACGATGCGGCCGTCCAGAAGCTGCTCGCGGCTTCTCCCGCGGAAGTGAGCAGGGGCGCAGCTCTCGCCAGGCAAAAGATTCATATCGACGGAGCGGGCTGGCACCAGATGCAGGAGTCGAACCCATTCTTGTCTATCGTGCAGGAGGCTGTATGGGAGGAACGCCTATTGCGGCTGCGCTACCAGCGGGAGGATGGCGAAGTCGAGAGAATCATCCGACCGTTAGGCCTCATTGCCAAGCGCAGCGTATGGTATGTGGTCGGTGATGTGGAGGGGGAGATGCGAACCTATCGTATCTCGCGCCTATTGGAAGCCGAAGTGCTGGAGGAGAGGTTTGAACGGCCATATGACTTCGATTTGGCAGCCTACTGGGAGCAGTCAATGGGCGAGTTCAAGCAGCGATTGCCGCAATATCCCGCGACAGTGAGGCTGGACGAATCGGTATTAGCACGGCTGTCCAAGGAGCGATATGTCAAAGTAATCGAGAGCAAGCCATCCGAGCGGCAGGGCTGGCTGACAGCAGATGTTGAATTTCAAATGCTGTCGTCCGCCTGCGAAATTATTCTGAGCTATGGCTCGCGCATACAAGCGGTTGAACCAGATGAGCTGAGGGCAAAGGTTATGACGGAAGTGAAAGCAATGAACGAGCATTATGGCGTGTGAACAGAATGACAGACGTTCATTGTATGACGCTGACGAAGCTCCGAGTTGCGTCATTTGACTATAGGCTTCCTAATTCGATACAATTTAGGCTATAACATGTATTTACATGCTGTACCTAGTCGTTATTATGGAAGGGAGAATACGAATCATGAGTGGATTTGAACATCATTTAGATAAGTATGCGGAACTAATCGTAAAAATCGGTGTGAACGTTCAGCAAGGGCAAGAGGTTTTTGTAACAGGGGCTGTCGATAATGCGGCGCTCGTTCGCCTTGTGGCTAGCAAAGCCTATGCAGCAGGCGCGAGCAACGTGCATGTCGATTGGACTGACGATTCGTTGTCTAGATTGAAATATGAGAAAGCAGCGGATGAGGTGTTCACGCGGTTCCCTGAATGGGAGACAGGCAAGCGTAATTCATTCGTAGAGCGCGGCGCAGCTTTTATCTCCATCGTGTCCTCAAGCCCTGATTTGCTGAAAGGGATCGATTCGGGCCGAATCTCGAGCTTCCAGAAGGCTTCGGGCCAAGGGTTAAAGGAATTCCGCAGAGCGATTCAGTCCGATAAAGTAAGCTGGACAGTCGTTGCTGCCGCCAGCAAGCAATGGGCGACGAAGGTTTTCCCTAAAGCAGAGGAAGAGGAAGCGGTTGAGCTGCTATGGAAGTCGATCTTCGATTCCGTCAGATTGCATGCGGAAGATCCCGTTAAAGCATGGGAAGAGCACAACGAGAACTTACATAGCAAAGGCGAGACGCTGAACAAGAACCGTTTCCACAAATTGCATTACACCGCTCCCGGCACCGATCTTACGATTGAATTGCCTGAGTCGCATATCTGGGTCGCAGCGGGGAGCACGAATGTAAGCAACGTTCCATTCATGGCGAACATGCCTACGGAGGAAGTATTTACAGTGCCGCTCAAAACAGGCGTGAACGGCTACGTTTCAAGCACGAAGCCATTAAGCTACGGCGGCAACATTATCGATCGTTTCAAGCTGACGTTCGAGAATGGCCGGATCGTGAAGGTAGAGGCAGAGGAAGGACAAGAGATTTTGCAGCAGCTGGTTGATATCGACGAGGGCTCGCATTACCTTGGAGAAGTCGCGCTCGTACCGCATGAGTCGCCGATTTCGCAATCTAATATTTTGTTCTACAATACGCTGTTTGACGAGAATGCGTCGAATCACCTTGCAATAGGCAGCGGCTATGCCTTCAACATTGAGGGCGGCAAAACGATGTCTCCGGAAGAGCTTGAGGCGCATGGCGTTAACGCAAGCATTACGCATAACGATTTCATGATCGGCTCGGCAGAGATGGATATCGACGGAATTACGAAGGACGGCACCAGTGTACCGATCTTCCGTAAAGGGAATTGGGCGATTTAGGTCAGAAGCTATGAATAAGGGCTATCTGGAAGAGGCGAAAGCTTCTTTTGAATAGCCCTTTATTGTTTATTTCTGGGACTTGTTACATATACCCGGTAACTTTCCATCTCGCTATATGACATATGTCATGCATTCGTATTGACGTTTATGACTGTGAGAACCTAACACTTTTCTTTACAATAAAGTTAGAATACTGCGTTAGACGTCCGGGATACACTCCAAGCGTCATATTGAGGAGGAAGAATGCGATGACAGAACCGAAATTAGCTCACTTGAAGAAAGAAGTTGCCCCATTTGAGAAAACAGATTTAAAGTCGAGCATCAGACAGCTTATCAACACCTTAGTACCACTTGTTCTGCTCTGGTATGCCGCTTACTATAGTCTCTCGATATCGTACTGGCTTACTATTCCTTTGGTGCTGCTTACTTCTGGCTTCGTGATTCGGACGTTCATCATCTTCCATGACTGCTGCCACGGTTCGTTCTTCAAAAGCAAAAAGGCTAATGACATATTTGGTACCATTACAGGCGTGTTGACGCTTGTTCCTTATAGACAGTGGAAAAACTCTCATTCCATTCATCACGCAACGAGCAGTAATCTCGATAAACGCGGCACTGGCGATTTGTGGATTCTTACCATAGAAGAATATGCAGCAGCTCCTTTGATGCGCCGCATCGCATACCGGATGTATCGTCATCCCCTCGTTATGTTTGGTCTTGGCCCGATTGGGGTATTTCTAATTCAATATCGTTTTAACGTGAAAGGCGCTAGACGCAAGGAACGGATGAATACTTATATAACGAATGTTTCGATCGTAGGTTTGTACGCTTTGCTTGTATGGGCGATCGGTTGGCAAGCATTCCTGCTTGTGCAAGGCCCTGTGTTCTTTGTATCGGGTCTGCTCGGCATCTGGTTGTTCTATGTACAGCACCAATTCGAGGATTCTTATTTTGAAAATGAGGACGAATGGAGCTACGTGAAGGCTGCAGTTGACGGAAGCTCTTACTATAAGCTGCCTAAAGTGCTGCAATGGATTACAGGCAACATCGGCTTCCACCATGTCCATCATTTAAGCCCGAAAGTGCCGAATTATAACTTGGAAAAAGCGCATAATGCGACGCCGCCGCTTCACAAAGCGACGACGATTACGATAAGCGAAAGCTTGGAATCGCTCCAATTCCGCCTATGGGATGAAACCGAGAAGAAGTTTGTCAGCTTCAAAGGGGTCAAGCAGCGTCTTCGGAAAATAGAATCCGCTTCAGAGAAGCTTAAAGCAACGCAACCAAGCTTGAAGTTTAAGTAAATATAGCAATGATTTACAGAAGCCATGCCTTTAAAGGCTGGCTTCTGGCATTTTTGGCGCTTACTAGGAAAATAAATACTTCGACAATCGTATATGCTAAAATGATAATAACGATAAACGCAAACAGAGTATGGCATAGAAAAAAGGGTGGATGACCATGAACAAATGGTATCAGATTTTTCATAAGCAAACAGGCCTGAGCCCTTATGTATGGGTAGTCTTCTGTATTCTGCCTTTTTACTTTATTTTCAGGTCGTCCTCGCCCTATGAGGCCGTCTCCGGCATTATTATGATTATCCTGTTCTTTATTTGTTATCGGTTGTCCTTCATTTCCAAAGGATGGCTCGTATACTTCTGGACGAGTGTGCAAATCGTCATATCGATTGCGATGACGATGTTGTTCAGCTACGTCTATTTTTCGATTTTTTTGGCTTTCTTTATCGGAAACATTCAGAATCGAGCCGGTTTCTTCACCCTGTATACGATTCATATCGTAAGTACGTTCGTTACAGTCAATTATGGCTTTGCTACTCAAAACTCATTGTTTTTCACGCAGTTTCCATTCATTCTGATTAGCTTGATCGTCGTTATTCTGCTTCCTTTCAATACGTACAGCAGAAATAAGCAGGGGCAGCTTGAAGGTCAGCTTGAGGATGCGAATAAGCGAATATCGGAGCTTGTAAAACTCGAAGAGAGGCAGCGGATCGCACGTGACTTGCATGATACGCTCGGACAGAAGCTTTCGCTTATCGGCCTAAAGAGCGATCTGGCTGGCAAGCTGATGGTTAAAAATCCGGCGCAGGCGCAGGCTGAAATTAATGACGTGCGGCAGACGGCGAGAACGGCATTAAAGGAAGTGCGGGAATTGGTTACGCAGATGCGCGGCACGAGGCTTGAGGACGAAATGTTTCGGATAAAGCAGATTTTGAAGGCGGCAGAAATCGAGTTTGAGCTCGAAGGCGACTTGAGGCTGGGCCAAACGGATCTATTGACTGAAAATGTGCTCAGCATGTGCTTGAAGGAAGCGGTCACGAATGTCGTGAAGCATAGCGGAGCATCCGCCTGCACCGTAACGATTGACTCGTTGCGAACCGATTTTCTGCTCAAGGTGAAGGATAATGGCGTCGGCATTCCAGATTCGGCTAGAAATTTCGGTGGGCATGGGCTTCAAGGCATGAGAGAGCGGCTTGAATTTGTAAACGGCAGCTTGGATATCGTGAATGATGACGGGGCGACCCTCGTGATTAAAGTGCCGAATGTGATTAAACAAAACTAACGCTTAGCGAACGAAGGGATTGAGGGTTATGATTCGAATCGTCATTGCCGAGGATCAACGCATGCTGCTGGGCGCTCTCGCCTCGCTGCTTGATTTGGAAGAGGACATGAAGGTCGTCGGTAGAGCGAGCAATGGAGAAGACGCCATAGGTTTAGTTCATCAGCATAAGCCAGACATTTGTATTATGGATATCGAGATGCCGGCTAAGACGGGGCTCGATGCTGCCGAGGAGCTGAAGGGGCAAGGCTGCAAGGTCATTATATTGACGACATTTGCAAGGTCGGGTTATTTTGAACGAGCGCTCAAAGCAGGCGTGAGCGGCTACTTGCTGAAGGACAGCCCAAGCGAGGAGCTTGCCAATTTGATTCGAAGCGTCATGGCGGGAAGGCGCATCTTCGCCTCGGAGCTGGTCGATGAGGCATACGGCCAGGAGAATCCATTAACGGAGCGGGAGAAGGAAGTGCTTGTACTCGTTGCCGATGGGAAAAACACGAAGGAAATAGCGAGCGAGCTATTCATTACAACTGGAACGGTTCGCAACTATATTTCCGTCATTCTCGATAAGCTTGACGTCAGCAATCGTATTGAAGCAATTACGCGTTTCAAGGAGAAGGGCTGGTTCAAATGAAAGTCCATGAATTTGAAGCGGTTTTGGTGAAGCCCACTGCGGTCGGGCGTGGACTTTTATCAGAAAGAATACGTCAGTTGAAATTATAATGCGCCATCGAGACGGCTATGACGCTCTCAAAGGCGTATTTTTTGTTTTTTTTGAGTGATCGATTCGACTTAAGGAAAGAGTACTAGAGGAAGGGAGTTAATGGGATGAGCTATAATAATTTGACACTTCATACCGACAAATACCAAATCAATATGATGTACGCGCACTGGCTGCAAGGAACGATGAATGAGAAAGCGGTATTTGAAACGTATTTTCGTAAGCTTCCATTCGGAAACGGCTTTGCCGTATTTGCGGGACTAGAGAGAATTGTGGACTATATCCGCTCGCTCCATTTTGGCGATGAGGAAATTGCCTATTTGCGTACCCAGGAGGAGAATTACAAGGAAGAGTTTCTGGATGCGCTGCGCGAGTTTTGTTTTACGGGCAATATTTATTCGGTGGAGGAAGGAACGCTTGTTTTTCCCGGCGAGCCGCTGCTTTGCGTGGAGGCACGCATTTTTGAAGCGCAGCTTGTAGAGACCGCGATTCTTAACGTCATGAACTATCAAACGCTGATCGCAACGAAGGCTGCACGTATTAGGCAGGTTGCGCCGGATGATGTGCTGCTAGAATTCGGGACGAGGCGCGCGCAGGAGGCTGATGCTGCCATTTGGGGAGCAAGGGCCACTTATATTGCCGGCTTTCATGCGACTTCCAATATGCGGGCGGGCATGCTCTTTGGCATTCCTGCCAAAGGAACGCATGCTCATTCTTGGATACAGGGACATGACACAGAGGAGGATGCTTTCCGCGCCTATGCAGAATCGCTGCCTGACTATGTGACGCTGCTGGTTGATACCTATAATACGCTCAAAAGCGGGGTTCCGAACGCAATAAAAATTGCCCATGAATTAGAGAAGCAAGGAAAACGGATGAATGCGATCCGTCTGGATAGCGGAGACCTCGCGTATTTGTCTCAAATGGCGCGGAAGATGCTGGATGAAGCGGGGCTATCCTACGTGCAAATCGTTGCTTCCAATGATTTGGATGAGGCAATTATCGCTAATCTCAAATCACAGGGCGCAAAGATTGATGTATGGGGCGTTGGGACGAAGCTGATTACCGCTACGGATCAGCCGTCGCTCGGCGGTGTATACAAGCTGGTCGCGCGTGAGAAGAACGGCAGCTACGAACCGGTTATAAAAATTTCGGCTAACCCGGAGAAGGTATCTACTCCAGGCTTCAAGGAGCTGTACCGAATTGTTAATACACAAACCGGCAAGGCCGAGGCGGATTATATTACGCTTAAAGAGGAGACGCAGCTTGAACGGAGAGAGCGAATTAAGCTTTTTGATCCCATTCATCCTTATATTCATAAATACATTGAACACTATGAAGCGATACCGTTATTAAAACCTATATTTATGCAGGGTGAATTGGTGTACAAGCTGCCAAGCTTGGATCAGATTCGCAGCTATCATCTGGGGCAGTTCGAGCTGTTTTGGCCGCAATATTTGCGGAAGCTGAACGCTGAAGCGTACCGCGTCAATTTAAGTGAAGCGTTATGGGAGCTGAAGAGGGATTTGATTCAGCGGCATCAGATGTAGAGATTTCATTTAATGGGGCTAACCATATATGATGTTTTAAATTTGTTTTTTCAATAACGCTATAGGAGATTTGGGGATAATGCTATAAGCGCATATGTGCGCTTAAAGCACACAAAACACATCCATTTGTTGGCTATAAGAGCATATGTGTTCTTATAGCGGCCTCTAGCGGTTTCTGATACGCCAATTCGATGCTTTAAGCGCATATATGTGCTTACAGCTCATGGAAACACATCCATTTGTTGGCTATAAGAGCATATGCGTTCTTATCGCGGCCTTTAGTGGATTCTAGTACGCCTATTCGATGCTATAAGCGCATATGTGCGCTTAAAGCACACAAAACACATCCATTTGTTGGCTATAAGAGCATATGCGTTCTTATCGCGGCTTTTAGCGGTTTCAGTGAACCACCTCGCCAAAGGGGCTTCCGGGTATTTTTTCGCTCCGCATAAAAATGCGGCTGAATAAGCAAGCAAAGCCTCCAACTCCACTTTTAAAGTGGGTTTGGAGGCTTTTTCGCTTAATATATGGGACTGTCCTATTCAGCAAATTCTTTTTGACCAATCTTTTTGTCGTTCAAGGCGCTCTAGCTTTGCAAGTAGTCCATAAATAATTGCAGGCGCGGCGCAATCGAGCCAGGTACAAGCTCATGCCCGAAGTAACGGTAAACGGCGATGTCCTTCTCGCAGGCTAAATGGTTGAAGACGGAAAAAATTGTGGACGGTGGCGTAATATCGTCGATGAGCCCGATGGTCAGCCATGAGTAGCAGCGAATTCGCGGTGCTAGATTCATAATATCGAAATAGCTTAGTGTTTCCTTCGCGTTGGTCTCAATTGCCGGGCTGCCTGAATGGCGGCGGAAGTAATCGTTCAGCTCGCTGTATGGCCCGCGCGGCGTTACGTCGATTGCGCGCTCAAAATCCGATAAGTAAGGGTGATCAGCAACAGCAAGCTTAGGCACTTCCGATAGCGCAGCTGCAGCGAGCGTAATCGCTCCGCCTTGGCTGCCGCCGGTTACCGCGATTCGACTAGCGTCAACCTCCGGCATAGCAGCTAATACATCGATGGCGCGCACAGCATCCATATAGACGGCACGGTAATAATATTCCTCTTTGTTCTGGATGCCCTTGGCCATCCAGCCTGCAACATGGCCGTTAGATGAAATGACATTATCCTGGCTCTCTCCGTGCTGGCCGCGACAGAACATTTTTAGAACGGCATAGCCCTTCAAGGCTAGGTTAACCGTGTCGTGTATATCGCCGTCAACACACCAATTGTAGCCGTGGTAGGATACGATGCCCGGCAGCGGCTCGGACTGGTCTGGCAGAGCAAGAATCGCTTCGATTTTTGCATCGTTAAAGCCTTGGTAGAAAACGCGGTAAACCTTCAAGCCCTTCACCGGATAGCTCAGTTCAGAACGCTCGTAAGCAAGCGGTACATTGGCCAACTCGGCTAGCGTCGCAGTCCAAAAATCCTCAAAGTCATCTCGACGCGTCAAAGCCGGTTTATATGCACGTAATTGATCAAGGGGCAAATCATAGGGCTGTGCCATTGTGCAAACCGCCTTTTTATTGGAATAGTATAACGTTTGGTAAATACTGGGATGATGATAACAACTGTGATAAAAATGTGCAACCATGATTTTTGGCGCTGAGGTAGTCTAAAAAATAAAAGAACTAAACATTATTCCCCAAGGAGAGGAATAAGCGGCTTGAAGTCAATAGGGGTAGACATGACGATCATCGTCGTAGAGTCGCCGAATTTGCCGCATGCGTTGATAAAAGCCTCCAGCGATTGCATGGATTCCGTTACGACCTTCAGCAAGTAGTTGTATTGCCCGCTTATCCGATGGCATTCGATTAAATCGTCAGCTTGCTTGCAAAATTCGACAAGTCCTTCGCAATTTTTAGTATGAAAGAGCAGAAATGCGGTCATCGTTTTATTGATCTTTTGTGCGGGGACAACTGCGCGGTATTGACTGATGATTTCTTTTTCCTCAAGTCTTCGAACCCTTTCCGTAACGGCAGGCGGAGAGAGGCCGACTAATTTTCCTAATTCCGTCAGTGAAATTCTTCCTTGCTCCTGCATGATGGCAATGATTTTTTGGTCAAGCTGGTCCATTTTAACCTCTCCTTTAAAAACATAAGTAAGAGTGATATTTTATGATGAAAATAAAGATGAACTGAGAATAAGTCCGTTGTTATTCCATTCAATACTTGGAAATTATCATATAAAATAAAGATACGTTTTGTAAAGGATTATGAGAGGAGAGAACCGATATGAGTTTGTTGTTCACGCCATTTACCATTCGTAACGTGGAGCTCAAAAATCGCATCATGATGTCCCCTATGGGAATGGTGTCCGCAGGCGAGGATGGAATAGCGACAGATTGGCATAAGCTGCATTATGGAGCAAGAGCGCTGGGGCAGGTTGCTTTAATCATGCTGGAAGTAAGCGCGGTGATGGAGCAGGGGAGAGACAGCGGTTCACTTGGCATTTGGAGTGACAAGCACATTCCCAAGCTGAAGGAATTGACGGAGCTATTGCAAGCACAGGGATCAAAGGCAGGTATCCAGCTATGGCTGGCCGGACGGAAAACGAACAGGCAGGGAATGGCGGTATCCGCCTCGGAAATCGCGGTAAATGGAAAGCTGCCAAGGGCGCTTACAATAGAAGAGGTGCAGGAAGTTGTGCATGCGTTTAAGGCAGGAGCCATACGTGCGGCAGCAGCCGGATTCGATGTTATTGAGCTTCATGCCGCGCACGGCTATTTGCTTAACGATTTTCTCTCGCCATATACGAACAAGAGGGACGATCAGTACGGGGGCACAAGGGAAAAAAGATTTCGACTTCTGCAGGAGGTCATTACAGAAATCCGCTGCGTCTGGCAGGGTCCCTTGTTTGTGCGGGTATCGGCTGAAGAGTACGGACCCGAGGGGAATCGCGCAGAGGACTATGTTTATTATGCGCTGCGGATGAAAGAGCTAGGCGTCGATTTGATTGATGTCAGCAGCGGAGGCGTGTATCCGGACAAACCTAAGGTTTATCCCGGATATCAGGTGCCCTATTCGGAGCAGATCCGGCGCGGCTCAGGTCTTCCAACTGCGGCAGTCGGGCTGATCACATCTGGATTGCAAGCGGAGGAAATTTTGCAAAACGGGCGTGCAGATCTGATCGCGGTTGGCAGGGAGCTGCTGCGGAATCCCTTTTGGCCGCGGGCAGCGGCTGAGCAGCTCGGAATTAAAATAGATGAACCAGCTCCTTATCGCGGCCACTGGTTTGATTACAGATATGCCGTATCAGAGTAATAGATCGTTCGTAGCGTGGGATGAGTAACATGTCAGCGTCTGTCATACGACCGCACACAATGACAGGTTGGTATTACCTAGCTGTGGTACCATGTTCTTAGAAAGGAGTTTTTGCGATTGGAATGGCTGAATCGAATGATGTCGGCGCTCGACTTGATGGAAGCGAAGATGGAGGAGCCTTTGGATATCTCGGAACTTGCAAAGGCCGCGTACTCCTCCCCCTATCACTTTCAGCGAATGTTTTTTATGCTGACGGGCATGACCGTGGCCGAGTACGTACGGAAACGACGTTTGACCTTGGCGGCGCAAGAGCTCGCGCTGTCCGGTCCGAAGGTGATTGATGTCGCCATGAAGTACTGTTACGAATCGCCTGAGTCGTTCTCCAAGGCATTCCGCAAACTACACGGTATTTCACCCTCCGACGCCCGGAATTCTGGCGTTCAACTGAAGGCCTTTCCTCGCATCTCTTTCCACCTATCACTGAAGGGAGACAAAGAAATGGACTACAGAATTGTGCAAAAAGAGGCTTTCAACGTCATAGGAAAATCGATCCGAACATCTACTATGGAGGGAGAGAATTCAAAAGAGATTCCAAAGTTTTGGCAAGATAGTCACGCGGATGGAACTGTCGGAAGAATTGCTGCATTAGGAAAAACCCAAGAAATGCTGGGACTCTGCTATGATACGAAGCAGGATGGTGAGGTCTTTAAATACGCGATTGCGGTTGAGACTGATGCGGCAGCGTCCGATAGAGGATTTGAATTCATACAGATTCCTTCAGCCACGTGGGCTGTATTTACCTCCATCGGTCCGATGCCCGGAGCGATTCAAGAGGTTTGGGGCCGTATCTACCAGGAATGGTTCCCAACTACGGGATATGAGCAGGCCGAGGGACCCGATTTCGAGCTCTATCCGCCAGGAGATGCGATGTCCGAAGATTATCGCTGCGAGGTATGGATTCCAATTGTAAAGAAATAAAAAACGAAGCCCGGTGTCCTGTATCTTAGGCACCCTCCGGTGCTTCAAGTGTCGGATTAGGCATTAAGCTAAACAGAGAACGATTGTTAAATAAATCAGCGGCAGTCTAATCCTTTATTTTCCAAAGATAAAAAGATCGCCCGCGAGCTACCCTCTTTAGGATAGACGCGGGCGATCTTTTGTTCAAGCGGCGAGCTATGAAAGGATGATTATTCGGTAATCAGCACAGGCTGTACTTGCCGCCCATCTGGATATACGGTGTTCTCCTTCGGCTTAGCCGGGTAGGCGAGCGATCCGCTTTCCTTTAAGCTCGACAGATTGTTTGCTTTCAGCATATGATCGGACAGCGTATACAGGGTATCTCCTGCATAGAGGATGCGCCGTACCGCTTTTTCGTAATCGTAACCATATTGCCCGCTCTTTGCGAAATCCTCGGTTGTCAGATGTGTAATACGGCTGCGCAGCGTGAAGCCCTTCTTCAAGTCAATGCCATACACATAGGCTCCTTGATAAGTGAACTCCCCGTAAGCGAGAGAGTCAGTAGGCTTAAGCGTTTCTTTGTTTTTGATTTCAAGCAGCTCAACCGGAAAAGCGAGAAGCCCTTTTTCCTTGGAGAAGAGAAGAGCCTTATGATCATGAAGAAGCTCAGAATTCGTACCGCGATCACCGATGGTTTCTTTGAATTTTTCCTTCGGATGACTAACGTCAGAGACGTCGAACAGGGCAATTTTCATCCCTTGGTAAAAGGCCATCGTCTGGTCTGCGTCCATCCCCTTCGACGGAATTTCGACCGTTTCCTTGCCGAAGCCAATAATATGGTTCTCGTCATAAGGATGCAGATAGTCGCTGTAGCCGGGAATTTTCAGCTGTCCAAGAACAGCGGGCTTAACCGGATTGTTTAGATCAATGGCAAACAGCGGATCAACGTTGCGGAAGGTAACCATATAAGCGCGGCCGCCCATGAAGCGGACGGAGTAAATGCGCTCGCCCGGCGCTAAGCCTTCCAGCTTTCCGAACGTGTTCAGCTTCTCATCCAGCACAAAAAGATTGTTTGTTGAGCCGTCTTTGCCCCTTGCCCACATATCGCCCTTCGTCAAGGCAATCCGGAAGTAGCCCTCGTGCTCATCCATGGAGAACTGGTTCAAAATCGTGCCGGGAACCGAGCCTTCGCCAATATAGACGATTCGTCCTTGATCAAGACGGAATTTATAAATCTGCGTCTCCTGCTTATAGGCGTCTCCATCGGCCGTATATTTGGAGATCGCAACGTACAAATGCTTTTCCGAGGCATAAATGGTCTGGCTTGAACCGAGATATGCAGATAATTGCAAAGGCTGGTCAGCGGCATCAAGATCGATCGCGCCAACGAGCAGCATATTCGCATCAGGCGATTCAGGGAAATAACGAATCGAATCAAGCGGCAGCGACTTCAGCTCTTTGGATACCGCCGAATCGCTATACATGGGCTGAAAGGAGGCAGCGAGCTGATCTTTTGCACCATTGCCGCCGTCTTTGCCCGTATCATATAGCGGATACGTAAAGTTATTTTTGTTGGTTACGACATACAAGGCGCTGCCGATTTTGCGTGAGGAGCTGTAGCTGCCCTCCTGCTCGGTCTCGCGCCCAAGCTTAGGCTGCCCCGCTTCATTCAGCTCGTAAATAAACGTTTTCACAGTCGAGAGCATCGGTATGGGCATCCATATTCCTCGCTTTGCATCGGAAGGGGCTTCAACTGCAAGTCCGCTCTCTCTGCTGGCGGCACCGCCGGGTACAGGTTGGTCACCTTCAGTTACAGTATTATAAGGCAGTCTGACTTGACGCTGTCCAATGACGACTAATCGCTTGTCATCAACATATAGTTCCTGCGGGGTAAAGCCGTCCTTTGCCGGATAGTCGAGCGTTGCGGCAAGCTTCGGCTTCGCGGAATCTGCAATGTCTGAAATGAGGACGCGCGAGCCGCTAAGCTGGTAGATGAAACGGCCATCGGTTTTGGCCCAGTCTGCCTCATCTACTCCACCAACCTGTACATTCGTTTGCGAATAGTCGCTGTTGCTTTTTGATTCATCAGAGGCGGGAGCGGAGGCTTCAGCGCTTTCTTCCCTGCTGATTCCATATACCACAACTCCTGATCTGTTTAACAGCTGATTATGAGCGCCCATCGTTTCCATGAGCTCGCGGAGCTTCTCTTCCGAGCCAACAGCCGGCAGCTCTATTGGATCGTCAATCGATATGATTCGCTTCGAAGCATCCCAAGCTACGACCGTGCCCAGCGACTCGGAAATCGCACGAAGCGGAACCATCGTTACGTCATGATGGAGCCGAGCGGGTGCATCTAATCGAATGCTCTTGCCGTTAGCGGTCATGACGGCGGAGCCGATCGTAAGCGAAGCGGTGCGGTCATTACGCTTCAACGTTATGATTTGCTTGTCGTTTGTTCCGGTTTCATAGCTGACCTCCGCTCCCAGCGCTTCCGAAATTTCTCGCAAAGGAACGACGGTATTGCCATTCTCGATAAAAGCATCGGTAGATAAAGTCAGCTCCGTACCTCGCACGACAAGATGAATATCAGCTTCCGCGGAAACCAGCTTCTTGAACGGTCCCCCGGCGGCGGGAGCAAACAGCAGTAACACTGCCAACATCAACGCAGCAGCCCCTTTTCTTCGCATCCATAATCCTCCCCTTCAGTATCCTAATGTTGTTTTTTATGCATGGTCTAATTATCCTCATAAACGCAAGGTTTGCTTTAATAGTTGCGTGAATTGAAGGGCTTTAACAAAAAATTAATACTCGTCCAGAAGCGGAAGCTTCTGTACCTCTAATAGTGCTTACAAGATTTGTTCGCAAATAGCTGCTCTCCATGATCGTCTCGCTCCACTAACCGACGTCTACGCTCGCTTGCTGGATCGCGCAGCTCCGTATGTTTAACAATCCACTCCCGATCTGCTCGCTCGGATTCGCCCCAGCCAGCAGCTCCTATATCCATGCCGCCAAACATTATTCGATTTTCCATCATTCTTATCCGCTCCAATCTCCTGAAAATAAAAAAACACCGCCCGTTCTTCAGACGATAGTCCAGAGAACAAGCGGTGTGCTTCACCTAAAGTTATTGTAGCGGAGATGTAAGCAGATGTCATCAACATACATTTTTATTTTGCGATGGGTTAGTTGTCGGCACGCTCCAACGCTCGCACCGCTTCCTCAAGCGTGCGAACGGGGATAATCGTAATCTTATAGCCTCTCTTGCGAGCTTCATCCAATATATCCTTCTCATTGGTGTCGCTAGCCAGCACATCGGCAGGACAAAAGAATATATCTACGCCAGCATGCGCGGCGGCAATGATCTTATCGCGGATACCGCCTATTTGTCCGATGCGACCGCTCGCATCAATTGTCCCTGTGCCTGCGATAAACTTGCCATTTGTCAGCTCCCCCTCGGTTAACTGATCGAGTATTTCCAGTGAAAACATAAGTCCTGCAGACGGGCCGCCAATTTCCGATTCGGTATAGGAGACTTTCACAGGCGACTCAAACGTATAAATGTCGTCTGTAACAATTCCAATTCGAAGGACATTCTCAGCTGTACCTGGTGCAGATTCATAGAGTTGAATCTTGAGATTGATCCGCTCTCCGCTCCGTTGCACAACTAATTCAAGCGTTTCGTCTGCCTGCTTTCTAGCTGTCAAAATCGCAGCAATGTCGCTCAGTCGCTTCACCGCTTTGCCCTCTGCCTCGACGATCACGTCGCCCGGAAAAAGCACGCCCGCTGCCTTGGAGCCGGGAAGCAGCGCCTGCACAAAGACGCCGTTATACGTTAAGGAAACGGGTTTTCCAGCCTTGCTGAGCGCAGCAACAACCGCGTTGCTTTGCGAGCTTTTCATCATATGGTTCATCAGTGCGCCGTACTGGGCATCCGTGAGCGTTCCGCGCACATGATCCGACTTTCTAATCTCAGTATCCTTCGTAATCAAGCCGTAGATCATCGTCATCGCATTATTTACTTTTAAGGAATAGACGGTCGTTAGGTTGAAGCTGCCATTGCTCGAGGCGCTGCCGCTCTGAACAGCGACATAGTCCGAAAGCTTCTCGACCGTACCGGGCTGATAGATATAGTAGGGCAAAGGAATTAAAGTCATGGCAGCCAAAAAAATAATCAAAACAAGTAGCGTAAGCAGTCTTTTTCTGTAACTAGGGTTCGTCCTTTTTGTCATCAAACAAGTCCTCTTTCTGATCGTTTCAATAGCCTAAGTATATATTTTACCAGAAAAAGGAGAGCTGTGAGCATAGGAGTCGTTTTAATCTTGCTTGCAAAATTCATTCATGAACACCAAAATGGACACATAAGGAGTTTGCAGATGGAGGATGTGTGTCTGATTGATTCGGGTAGCAGCAGCTATAATCGAGAACGAGCAACGATTGTTGCTAATTGCTAGGCGTAGAATAGAGAAATCGCAGGGCGGTCTTTGGGAGTTTCCCGGCGGGAAGCTTGAGGAGAAGGAGTCGCCTGAGGCATGTCTGCGCAGAGAGCTGATGGAGGAAATGAGCATCGAGATCGACGTGTTAGCGTATTTTGGCATGAATGAGCATTGGTACGGTAATACCCTTATCCAATTGATTGCTTATCGTGCAAAGTTTATTGCTGGCGTAATTTCGCTAATTGATCATGATGAGTATCGCTGGGTTCGTCCGGAACAGTTGGCCGATTATTCATTCGCTCCCGCGGATATAAAGTTTGTTAATATGCTTTTGCAAGGCTAAAAAAATGAAAAGGTGGCAGTGTGATGAATAAGCTTCGTATAGGAATGGTTGGACTTGGTGGTATCGCTCAAAAGGTGTATTTGCCCCTATTATCGCGAGCCACGGATTGGACGTTTGTGGGCGCTTACTCTCCGAGCGCGGAGAAGCGAGTGGCCATTTGCGGCGAGTATCGAATCGGATCGTTCGATAGCTTGACTGAGCTGGCTCGAAGCTGTGATGCGGTATTTGTACATAGCTCGACAGATTCACATTTTGAAGTCGTATCTACGCTCCTTGATTTGGGCAAGGATGTATATGTAGATAAGCCGCTTACCGCCACTCTAAATGAGGCAGAGCAGCTTGCGGAGCTGAGCGCGAGACATGGCCGAAAGCTGATGGTGGGCTTCAACCGCCGATTCGCGCCGCTATACGTGCAGGCGAAGCAGCGCATGTCGCAGGCAGCATGGATTCGTATGGAGAAGCACCGTACGAATTCGATTGGTCCGCATACGGTAGATTTTACGATGCTGGATGATTATTTGCATCTGGTAGATACGGCAAGGTGGCTGGCTGATGGCGGAGCGTCTTTGCAGAACGGGATCGTTCGGATCAACGAGGAGAATCAACTGCTGCATGCCCAGCATCATTACAGCACTCCAGACGGTTATACCGTAACGACTGCCATGCACCGCAATGCCGGAACGAGCTTAGAGCAGCTTGAGATCATCGCAGCAGGCGAGATTATTCGCGTGAAAAACATGAGATTGCTAGAGGTGGAGCGGGATGATAAGCTGACAACAACCTTTCCGCCGTCTTGGCAGACGATATTGAATCAGCGCGGCTTCGAGGATGCCGTACATCATTTTGTGGATTGCATCCTTCAGGATAAGAAAGTCGCCGTAGATGGCGAGGAGGCTTTGAAATCACAGCAACTGTTGATGAGTATGCTGAATTAAAGGAAGTGTGTATGAAATGAGTCAAGATTCAGCAGCATTGCCAAAACCAAAACAGAGCCGGGGCAGAAAGGTGCTGATTTGGACGGCAGGCATTGTATTGGCATTATTATTAACGGTCGTTATCGTGTATCAAATCATGGTTTATTCGCCGTCGCCAGAAGCTAAAGCAGCGATGAAAAGCGACGAGCAGGTAACGGTCAGCATTGGACAAGCCGGCTATCGTTTTGAACCTGCTGCGGGTGAGGCAGCAGTTATACAGCCTAATGTTGTATTTTATCCTGGAGGGTTGGTTGACCCGAAGAGCTATGCACCGCTTGCGCGTGAACTGGCAGAGGCAGGTCACCGCGTTTATATCGCAAGCATGCCGATCAATCTTGCTTTTATGGGACCAAACAAAGCGGATGCCTTCATTGCTGAGCACCCTGACGAGAGTTACGTCATAGGCGGGCACTCGCTTGGCGGTGTTTTTGCTTCAAGGTATGCTGCGGAGCATCTGGATCAAATCAACGGTATTTTCTTCTTGGCGGCTTATGCCGAAAAGGCTGGAAGCCTCGCCGATGCCAAGCTTCCGGTATTGCAAATTACGGCGTCTAACGACGGCGTGCTGAACCGGGAGGAGTGGGGCAAGGGAAAGGCGTTCATGCCTAGCGATACCCAATATGTCACGATCGAAGGCGGCAACCATGGTCAATTCGGCTCCTACGGCGCTCAAAAGGGTGATAAACAAGCCGCTATTACTGCACAGGAACAATTGGATCAGGTTAGCCTCAAGCTGCTCGGCTGGATGAAGGGCATTCAAGCAAGCAAATAATGAGCAATGCAGTTGGCATGCTCTTGCTTTGCTTCGCATAAAGTAAGGACAAGAAGCTGTCTCATGGGGTCAATGACCGGATGGGGCGGCTTTTTTATTTTGATCAAACGGTTTGCTGGAATGACAGTCCTTTTTAGAAAATAGTGGAATGTTTGAAGGAGGCTTATCAAAGGCTGTCGAATCATAGTAGAAAAGAAAGAAATTTATTTTTTACATTCTGAGGTGTTCAATGAAAGCTACACATAAATTTGTATGGGTTCTCGTCATAATTATATTAATAGCCATTCCGCTTCTTCCCTCTACTTCCTATGCGTTATCGACTTCTACGAGTGACGTTATAACAGAGTGGGAAATGATGTGGGAGGACAATTCACAACCTACCGTCCAGAACGCTGCTTCAAATAGGCTGTCGAGCAAATGGCAAACCTTCACTTATGTGGATGGTTTGCCTGAGAAGCCAGCTAATATTCAAGCTGCATGGCTCAGGTTTAAGCTGCCGGAAAATGATTTCGCACGGCCTGTCTTATTAATAAGCAAGTTGATTGCCAAAGATGTCTCGATATTTATCAATAATAAGCTCGTTTATGAGTCGCATCGGAATTATGCTTATAATAAAAACGAAATTCTTTTGTCTATTTCAGAAAACGAAGCTAATCATATGGTATATATTCTTTTGCATACTGATTCAGACTGGTTGGGTCTAAAAAAACCGATCATTATTGGCGAAGGACAGATTCTTAGTAAAGCTTTTATGAAGCAGGAAATGTTCGATGTAGCAATTGGAGCAACGCTTTTATTTGTATCGCTGGGCATGTTGCTATGCTTTTTGTTTTTGAATAAATCTTATTTGTCCGGTTTGAGCTCCCTTTCTGTCTTTATTTTTTCAATCGGAGTCATGCTTCTCTCTCTTTCTCCATATGTGCATACGGTATATAAGGAATACGGATTTTTCATTTATTATATGTTCGATATTAGCTCTAATCTAGTGATGCCTTCTATTTTTATCTTTTTTGAGAAAATATTTGGAAGAGGTCCCTACGGATTAATAACTCGCTTTAGAAAGGTGCAGGTCGTTGTTTCAACGATTTCATTCATATGGCTGCTTGCTTCATTTATATCGGATGAAATTGAAAAATATTATGCCGTTGTCATGTTGGCTGCTTTTGCCGGAACGGTCATTATTGGCAATATGGTGCTGATTGGCTGTTTTATCAAGTATTGTCTGCAAAAGAATAGAGAAGCCATTATTATCACAATAGGATTCGGCATATTTGCAATGATAGCAGTCATAGAAATCAGCTTGTATTTTATTCAAAATGCGAATTATGATTTGATATACTGGAAGTGGGGCATTTTTAGTTTTATTTCATCCTTAATTCTTATACTGGCAAGAAGAGTTTTGTTGAATTATGAACAGGTTGTAAGCTACTCCAAACAGCTAGATGTATTTAATAATGAGCTTCAACGTTCTGAAAAAATGGATATTATCAGCCAGTTGGCTGCCTCGGTTGCGCATGAGGTTCGAAATCCGCTGCAAGTGACAAGAGGCTTCCTTCAACTGCTCAGCGAGAAATCAACGAATGATAAAGAGAAAGGATTTATGGGGATGGCTATAGATGAACTGGATCGAGCCTCTGATATTATTACCGACTTTTTAACATTCGCTAAACCCCAGCTTGAAGAGATGTCGCTGTTGAATGTTGCTGAGGAGCTCAAAAAAATTGAGGGGATACTGGTGCCTTTAGCGAATATGCAAGGTGGTGTCATCAAGACGGATTTATCACCTTATTTATACGTTCGCGGCGATTCATCGAAGCTAAAGCAGGCAATTATCAATATTATCAAAAACAGCATTGAAGCATTAAACAAAGATGGGACAATATTAATCCGAGCCTATCAGGATGATTCCAACAATGTGGTTATTGCGATCAAAGACAATGGGGAAGGAATGAATGAGGCAGACCTGAAGAGACTAGGCGAGCCTTATTACTCCAAGAAATCGAAAGGAACCGGATTAGGATTGATGGTAACTTTTCGAATTATTGAGGTGATGGATGGAAAAATTGAGTTTAGCAGTAAAAAAGGTGTGGGCACAGAAGCCATCATTCACATTCCTTCAGCAAAAAACTAGTGCTTGCTGCTCCTTAAGGAGTGGATAAGCACTTTTTTTGTCATTTTTTTGCTTCATGCGATGCCCGTTTAATTTCTAATATTCGACATAGTATATGCTATTGTGCCTTTTCGCTAAAGGGAATAAACTGGAATTAGATTAATTATCCATTATATTGCTTCTGATGCGTTGTTTATTTTGAAAAAATGGAAATGCTAGAAGGTTCCAAATCGAAGATTGTCGAAATATAGAACTATATATGGTGGAATTGTAATTCTTACAATATGGGGTGTCCAATGAAGAATTTACATAAATATATAATTGTCTTCGTCCTATCGCTAGCTATTATTAGCTCTTTTCTGGCTATTCCATCCTATGCACAGCCGTCTTCAACAACAACCACTATTACGGAATGGGAAATGATGTGGGAGGAAGATCCTGATAGTACGGTTCAGGAAGCTTCTTCTAAGGAAAGGGCAGAGGATTGGATTTCCAACTCTGAGAACGACGATTTATCTAATAAGTCTGCTGACATGCAAGTCGCCTGGATAAGAATAAAATTGCCTAAATTCGATTTGGCTAGGCCAGCATTATCCATAAACAACTTATCTGCCAAAGATGTTACGATTTATATTAATGAAAATATCGTTTATGAATCCTATCGGAATTACTCGTTTAATAAAAATGAAATCATATTGCCGCTTTTACCTCAAGAAGCTAATCAATCGATATATCTGAAGCTGACAACTAGTACAGGCCCAATCGGAATAAAAGGAAAACTAATGCTTGGTGATTATCAAATTCTAGATAAAAGCTATATGAAGTATGAATTTCTAGATATTATTTTGGGTGCTGCCCTTGTTTTTATTGCAGTAGGGTTGCTTCTTTGTTTCTTATTTATAAAAAAAATATATTTAGCAGCGGCTAACTCATTAATGATAATTATCCTTTCGGTTGGATTAATGATAATTTCTCATTCCTCCTTTTTACATAGGTTTTATCCTCAATTAGGTACTACAGCTTATTATTCATTTGACCTTGCAACAACATTACTTATGCCTGCCTTATTTCTCTTTTTTGAGAAGGTTTTCGGTAAAGGGCCTTATCAATTAATTACTCGATTTAGAAAACTTCATATTTGGTATGCTTTTATAAATATTGGGTTCTTTGCTGCTGGATTTTTATTAGATGGGGTAAGAGAGTGGTATTCTATTTATGGTTCAGCCGTTTTTGCTGTCTTTATACTCATAAGCAACCTACTTCTAATTGTTCTGCTTATTAATTTTTGTAGACAAAAAAATACAGAAGCCATAATATTGGCTACTGGCTTTAGTATGTTCGCTGCAATAGGGGGAGGGGAGCTGGTCTGGTATTACATAAATAATATGAATTACTTTATGTTTGTGTGGAAATGGGGTATTCTCTGTTTTCTAAGTTCATTAGTCATTATTCTTGCTCTTCGAAGCATTCAAAATTATGAACAGTTATTGAAGTATTCGAAGCAAATGGAAATATTCAATCTTGAGCTTCAACGCTCTGAGAAGATGGATATCATTAGCCAGCTTGCTGCCTCAGTTGCGCATGAGGTGCGAAACCCACTGCAAGTAACGCGAGGGTTTTTACAAATAATCGGGGAAAAAGCGAGTAATGACAAAGATAAAACCTTTATGCTGCTTGCCATTGAAGAGCTGGATCGCGCAGCAGAAATTATTACCGATTTTCTGACCTTCGCCAAGCCTCAGATGGAGCAATCAACTATACTTAACATTGGAGAAGAGCTGCAGCAAATAGAAGGTATTCTCATTCCCTTAACGACCATGCAAGGCGGAGTAATTACGGTGGATTTGGAATCAGAGCTATATGTTCGGGGAAATTCGTCGAAATTTAAGCAAGCGCTTATTAATATCATAAAAAATAGCATTGAGGCTTTAGGGCAAGATGGAGCTATTCATATTCGAGCATATGAACATGAGAGTACTAAAAATGTAATGATTCAAATTAAAGATAACGGTGAAGGAATGAATGAGGCTGATTTGAAGAGGCTAGGCGAACCGTATTATTCGAATAAAACGAAGGGCACAGGGCTTGGGCTTATGGTTACCTTCCGGATCATTGAGGTCATGAATGGTACGCTGCATTTTTCTAGTAAAAAGGGGTTCGGTACTGAAGCATTAATCGAATTCCCGCAAGAGAAGAAATAAAGCCCCTTACCATATGGTAAAGGGCTTATTTTTTTATTCAGTAGGCCACATCGGAATGCCAACTTGGACGTCATCGTTGTTCTCTGCAGGATTCACGGGAAGAACGAAATAAAATTTATTCGCCGACTCCTCTACTACCTCTACTTCGATTGTATCCGGTACATCAACGCCAAAAGCGTCTTTAACGGCAGCTTTCGGATTGGCTAGAAGCTGTTTTTTGAATTCGGCATCTTCCCATGCCTTTTGAATAATTTGTTCTTGCAATGATTGCTTTGAGGACACAATGATCACCCTTCCGAATATGTATAAGTTTACCATACTCAGTTTAACATGACCTTTCGACAAATTCCAAATATAAATTCAAATATTCGACAAATAATAGAATCTTTTGGACCTATCAAGTCGTTTGAGTAACCAAAAAATGGTTAAAACCACCCTTGAATAAGAGACACTTGTTTAATTCTATCGCCTCATGAATCTGGTTCAAACGATTCACTATAAAAGCATGAAACTCTACCAGCTCTACCGCTCCCGCTTCCATAGCCACTATCAACGCATGATTATCTTCGACGAGCTGCACATACGGCTTTAGGCACCCACGTATATAGATGGCATTTTCTGCGTCCTTTTCAGTTAAGGGGCTGTCTGAGGCACGATCAGCAGCAATCATCGCCAGCAGGCCGTTATAGCTGCCATCCGCCAAATCTTCCTTCCAGTCCGCGTAGTCGTCTGCCATCTGAAGCGTCATTAATACGATGTCGATTGTACGCTCCAGCTTTGCTATTAACTCCGTACGTCCCGACAAAAGCAATGCACCCGTACTTGCGATTTTGACTGGCCCGGCTTTGCCAGCCGTGCGGATTGGCTCATTAATGAAGTAATCCTGGCGATCCTCATTCACGACACTGTCCGCCCATGTTGTCACATAACGATGATAATAGTTCCAAAACACGGAATCAGAAGGGAATAGCTCGCGAAAGAGGCTGAACATTTCAAGCTGCAGCAAATTGCCGAGCGCAAGCTTCTCCTTCCAACGAGAAGAGGGCTTGCTATCCATCACATCATCCTGGATAAAAAAATAGAGCATTCCATATACATTAGCTAATCCGAGTTTCTCACACTGGGCGTTGCTAATACCGCTCGGCTCCTTGACCCAGAAGGGGAGCAGGCTGCATATGTAATCCTTGCCGCTATCCTGCTTCACAGGGTTGAACTTTTCAGAGTAAGTATGACCAATAGCGTTTAGCGGCTCTGGAAAAGCAGCGATACGGCGCTCAGCTTCCATATAAACCTGCTCCAGCTGATTTTTGTAACGGGTATACCATTCCATTGCGAAGTCCTCCGTGACCATCCATATGATTTGAAAAGACTATACTAAATTGTAATTTTGCAGCATATATATAGTAAATGAACGATGTCATTATTTTCCTACTATATCATCTTTCAAATAAGCAAATGTTAACATTTTTTTAAGCAAGAGGGAAAAAAGGCGAACAACCTTATTGAGTATAAGGAGAAAATCCAGTAAAATAAAGAAAAGCTATGTAAAGATGAATGATTGGTAGAAGACCCTCTGTCACAAAATGTTTACAAAACTGGACTAAGGTCGAGGACATTCCTATTACCTGAGCAGGTTTAGAATTTTGTTCTCCTGCATTAAAGTTAATACGAAGATGAGAGTTCTTTAATGTGGAGGTAGTACGGCATGAATAGAGATGTTGAAATTTATGTGCTCTTGACGAATACGGGTACATTATTCTCAAAGACTATTAGATGGTATACGAAAAATATGTTAAACCATGCATCAATAGCATTTGACAGCGATTTGAATGAAGTGTACAGCTTTGGGAGAAAGAATCCGAACAACCCATTTTTTGCGGGATTTGTGAAAGAGGATGTACGCGGCGAGTTTTTCGAGCATTCAACCTGCGCTTTATACCGATGCACGATCAGTCATAGCTCTTATATTAATATCAGAAATCAGATCCATTATATGGAGAAAAACCGGGATCAATACAAATACAATCTGCTTGGCATGTTTGGCATTATGCTTAATATTGAGATGAAACGAGAATACGCTTACTTCTGCTCGCAGTTTGTCGCTTCGGTGTTCGAGGAGAGCGGAGTGAATTTGGTCAATAAGCCATCATTATTCGTAACGCCTGCTGATCTGGAGAATACGTCATTGCTGGAATTAGTATACCACGGCAAGCTGCATGCCTATACGGGCTGCAAAGAGGAAATTAAAGCGACGGGCACTTTCCGAACAGCTTAAAGAAGATCTCACACGCGGAGATCTTTTTCTTTTTAAATAAAAGCAGGGAACAAACCATTGATTGGGGAGGCTGGTTTTAAAATGTCCACTATCAGTTTTGGCATTGTCGGCGGAGGCTGGCGCGCAGAATTTTACATAAGGATTGCGAAAGCGCTGCCTGAGCGATTTCACATTCATACCATACTTGTACGAGACGAGGAGAAGGGGAGGGCGCTCGAAGCAAAATGGGGCATTCGAACCGTTCGCAATGTTGAGCAGTTTGTGGAAGAAGCAGCGAATATTAGTTTTGCTGTTGTGTCTGTGCCTCGAACGGCAGCTCCTGATCTAATCCGCCAATTAACCGAACATCGAATTCCGGTACTGGCAGAGACGCCGCCGGCGGCTGATTTGGCTGGGCTTACTGATTTATATGACTCTTTGCCAAAGGATGCGTTGGTACAGGTTGCGGAGCAATATTTGTTTCAGCCGATGCATGCTGCCCGTATTCAGCTCGCCCGCTCCGGCAAGCTTGGCGAGGTGAAGCATGCACAGGTTTCGGCTGCCCATGATTATCATGGCATCAGCCTTATTAGACAGCTGCTTGGCGTCGGCTTCGAGCATGCCGCTATTTGCGGCCAGCAATTTGAATCAACGATTATGCAAGGGCCTAGCAGGCAAGGCGATCCCCTCGAAGAGCGTATCGTACAATCCGTGCAGCGGATCGCGACGTTTCGCTTTGGCGACAAGCTGGCTGTGTATGATTTTACGGGCGATCAATATTTCTCTTGGATACGGCGCAGCAGAGTGCTTGTAAGAGGCAGCAAAGGCGAGCTTGTGGACTCGGAAGTCAGCTACTTAAAGGATTATGCTACTCCCATTCATACAGAGCTTCGCAGGGTGGATACCGGTCATCACGGCAATTTGGAGGGCTATTACCATCGTGGTGTCACCGCTGACGGAGACTTTGTGTATCAAAATCCGGTCGCTCCCGCAAGGCTAAGCGATGACGAAATTGCGATAGCTACGTGCTTGCTGCGTATGGGAGATTACGCGTCAGGGAAGGGAACATCTTTCTATAGCATCGCTGAAGCGGCACATGACCTTTATTTGGCGCTGTTGATGGGACAAGCGATAGAATCAGGACTGACTGTCCATACTGAAAAGCAAGTTTGGATGAATAAATAAGACATTTAGTATACAAAATTGGTGCTATTTACATACAGGAGTTATTCATGCCCTATGATAAAATATGCTTAAACTGCAACGACTCTAATTCACATTTAATGTGATTGAGTCGTTTTTTGTTTTCTGGAGTCGAATTGTACAGAAATTGTAAAGAGATGTGGGAAATACTGGCTTAAAAGAATTGCTATTATCGGCTAAAATCAGGAATGCGATCAATACCTCCTTTGACTGGGCGATCGACACCTTTTAGGTTATTTATGAACAGCGTATAAGGAGGATTATGGATTGATTAGGAACCGGAAGATGTATCTAACGGTCAGTTTGCTTGTTTTGTTTATAGGCGCTGCTGTGGGCTACGACAAGCTGCCATCTCCTGAGAAAGAAAAGGGGCAGACTTCTGAGCTATCCGCTTGGCTGGCGGATTGGCAATGGCAAAACGGGCTTGAGAATGTGGAGATATTGAAGGAAGGCTTAACAAGCCAGCCGATGTTTGCTGCTTATTTCGATCAGTCGGACAGCCTCTATTTTACGGAAGATTATTATGAGGCAATGCTTGAAGTTCTAAAGCTCTATGAGCAGAGTGGGCTTGATCACTTCTATTTGACGGTTGTGAATGATCAAATCCTGCCGAGCGGTGAATCGCTTCAGAAGAACCCGGCTTTAATAAAGCGCCTGATGAGCTCGGAGGAGAGCCGCAGGAAGCATGCGGATGAATTGATAGCCGTTGCCGAGCAGTTCGGTTTCGGTGGCGTTGAACTAGACTATGAGAGAGTCGCGGATGAGGATTGGGATAAGTTTTTGCTGTTTATCTCCGACCTATATTCGCGTCTGCAGGATAAAGGGAAGTCGCTTCGCGTCGTGCTGGAGACTCGGGCCAAGATCGAGGAGCTTAAGCTGCCGGAGGGGCCTGACTATGTCATGATGAGTGGCGATACGGAGACTTGGCGAATTGCAAAGGTCTTCTCTCGATTTTTTGAAGCAGTATGCAGGGTGAAATAAGGGTAATAGGGACTTTCGCAAATGCGTCCAGCATCTGCGAAAGTCCCTTTCTTTTCCTCTAAAACATTCGAACAACAATTAAGGCAATTGCTTTTTTTGAATGGGAAAGGGTAGAGCCTGGCGCAGGGAAGATAGGCGAACCGATGAGGTTTGTGGTATTATTTTTGGAAAAGGGAGGGAACGGCATGAAGGGACAAGGTGTACTTATTTCCGCGTTAGTGTTCGCGCTTCTTATCGCGATATTTGCTGTAATCAATGTCGATTCCGTACAGGTCAACTTCTTTTTTGCGAAAACAACGCTTCCGCTTATTCTTGTGATACTGGTATCGACGCTTCTCGGAGGCGTAACGGTCGGGCTGCTCGGCATGATTCGCCAGATCCGTCTGCAGCGGACGATCAAATCTTTGGAGAAGCAGCTTGCTTCGCAGACGGCTGAAGCTGAGCGGCTTGGCATATCGCTGTCGCCACTAGGTTCTGAGCCAAAGCAAGCGGCTCCAGCAACTCCAGTCGAATAACTCAACTTAGATAGCGAGGCCAATGATGTTTATTTATACGTATGCATGTCACGAGGATGAGGCAAACTTATGCCAGCTTGAGCTGCAAACGCTGTTTGGGCACAAGGTTGATAGCGGAGGCGGGATGATCGACAGCTCGTATGAGCTGCCGGTAGATCGCAGTCCGTTCGTGAAACAGCGAATATCCGTTATGCTTTCGGCAAACAGCTTTGAGGAGCTTGTCTTGCAGCTTCCAGCCATAGAGCTCGAAGGTAAAACGTTTAAAGTGCTGTTTAGTCAAGGCGACGAGACGTTTACTTACGAGGAGCGGCGCCAGCTGGAGCGGGCAGCCGGCGCAGTCATTCGCGGCAAGGCGGACATGCGGAGAGCGGAACGACTCTTTGGCTTGACGAAGCTGAACGGACGCTGGTATTTCGGGCCATGCGAGGAGAATAGTGCGCTCTGGCTAAAGCATCAGAGCAAGCCGCAAAATTATTCGACGGCGCTCCCGACAAGAGCGGCGCGTGCGATCGTTAATGTTGCGGCAGGGCCAGCGCCTATGCAGCTGCGGCTTATCGATCCGTGCTGCGGAATGGGCACGGTCCTTATTGAAGCAATGTCGATGGGCATCGACATTGAAGGGGTGGATCTCAATCCGCTTGCGGTGAGGGGCGCGCGCCTTAATCTGGTTCATTTTGGCTATCCGGGTGTTGTCAGGCTGGGTGATATGAGGCTTCTTGAAGGGCAATACGATGCGGCAATCGTGGATATGCCCTATAATTTATGCTCGGTGCTGCCGGAGGAAGAGCAGCTTGTTATGCTTCAATCCATAAGGAAATTTGCGAAGCGAGCGGTTATTGTAACGACTGCTCCGATCGATTTACAGCTGGCAAAGGCGTCTTGGAACATAACGAAAAGCGCAACCCTGAGCAAAGCCTCTTTTACCAGATATATAAGTGTAGTAGAATAAGAAGTATGTAGCGCATGAAACGAGGTGAACCTATGTCTACAATTGATCAAAACCAATCCGAAGAGCAGCCGAAGCAGCTGACTCAAGCGGAGAAAGCGAAGCAACTGCTCGCTCAGAAGAAGCAAGCGAAAGCAGGCGGAGGACCCGGCCAAACGCATCTATCCACAGGGACGCAGGCACTGAAGAGCCAAAACACGAAGAAGGTAAACAATCAACGTAAAAAAATGGGTGTATAGCTGCTGGAGTGTTATTTTTAGCCGCAGATATAGCAACGAAGAAGAGCGCCGGCTGACAACAGCTGAGCGCTCTTTCTTTTGTGCCAAGGCCGATTAGTGGATGGCAAGGACGGCACGAAGGTTGCGATGGCACCAGTCAAGGTCTTGCAACGTAAAATATGGACGGGGACAAAAACGAGAGATCAGCAGCTTGATTATCGTAATGTCCGAGCATTGCCGCTTAAGCAGACAGCAGCAGGCATCGGATTCGAGGTAAATCTATGCGGCAATTACATTTATATACAAGAATGAATCATGCAGCAATCCCACATAATGAATATACGACAATGATTCACCCATACATGCAAAAACGCTTCACCTTTATTACGAAATAATTACGGAGGGATTCGTTATGACGGCAACAAAACCATCACGAATGAGCATTTATTTGCTTGCCGGTGTCGCAACATCTAACAGTATATTTACCGAATGCAAAATAAAACTCGAAAAAATGTTTCAATCTGACGGAATTGATCCGGTTATTCATGTCATCTTCCCTTATGGGGATGCCAGCAGAAGCGTGGTTAGGCAAGTGCTTGAGGTAAAGAGCGATTTGTCCAACCGTCTTACGGCTGGACGTATTGGCGGGCAGCTTGCGCTGAACAAAATCAAGGAAACATTAACGAGTGAACGCTTGCTGTTGATCGGACACAGCGGAGGCGGAGCGGCAGCCTACCAAGCGGCGAAGATGCTCTTTGAACAAGATAAAATCGAGGATTTTCGAATCGTGCAGGTCGGATCGCCTAGAACGCCGATTGAGCCGAAATTGCAGGAACGCGTTAGTTATTTTCATTCGATCGACCGCTTAGGCAAGCTTAATGATCCGATTAGCCGTATCGGCACATGGGGCGGTTGGAGCAGAAGTGGATTTACGATGCCAAAATGGAATCGCATGAAGTATGCGCCAGGTTATGTGGAAGGCATTCCAACAGTAGGGGGACATGCCGATTATTTTCGCCATACGGAGGACTATACCGACCAAGAGGCTGTATGCAATCTCGACAAAACGATCGATCGCATGCGCGGCTGGTTGAAAGGGTGGGTCTGATCCTTTACACTAGGGGGAGAGGAAGCAGCGCTTGAAAGTCATTCGAGCGATTGCTTGCGACTTAGGAGGTGAGTGGCCTATGGCAAATACCCATACGTACTCCAAGAAGGAAGAATTAGCGAATGCGATCACGCATGGCATCGGGGCAGGGCTAAGCGTTGCAGCATTAGTTGTGCTTATTGTATTCGCTGCAACGAAGGGAACGCCCTTTCATGTCGTAAGCTTTACTATATATGGATCAGCGATGCTGCTTCTTTATGCGGCCTCTACGCTCGTACATAGTTTTCCAGAGGGGAAAGCGAAGCGAGTATTTGAATCATTGGATCATTCCTTTATTTATGTATTTATTGCCGGGACATATACGCCGATCCTATTCCATATTGTGCAAGGGAAGCTTGGCTGGGTGCTGTTTGGCATCGTTTGGGGAGCTGCCGTTGTCGGGGTGGCGTTCAAAGCATTCTTCGCCTCGCGCTTTCTGTTTACGTCAACCCTTGTTTATATCGCGATGGGCTGGATTATCGTTTTTGCTTGGAAGCCGTTGACTGCGCATCTCGCACCTGGCGGCGTACAATTGCTCGTAACAGGCGGATTGCTGTATACGTTTGGCACCGTGTTTTATATGTGGCGCAGCTTCCCTTATCATCATGCGGTATGGCATTTGTTCGTGCTCGGCGGATCGATTGTTCATTTTTTCGCGATACTGCTATATGTGCTGCCGGCGTAAAGAGGCTGCAAAAGAAATCATTCAAAAATAGTGAAGGTAACCTTACTCGCCATGAAGCTGGCTTCATGGTAAATAGGATTGCCTTCACTATTTTTTTTGTTTGGGCAAGTCATAGGCTAAAGCTCAATCGCCGGGCACCAGCCAGGGGGTTCAGAGCAAACGGACAGCGCAAAGTCGGGTTCCTCATTAACAAGATCAGCAAAATAGCTGGATAAGATGTGGTTGCCGGAAACCGAGCCCATCCGGAAGGAGCGCTTAACCTCACCCTTTACGTGCATATAGTAATATGTCTGTTTCGTATTTGGCGATTGATAGACGAGCGTAGGCAGATGGGGGACAATATCGAATTCATTTTGAAAACGCCAATGTGTCGCTACGGTTGAATTGTAGCTGTTCACAAACTTCGGATCACCGACTCTCGGAGCGCCGAAAGTGTATACAATTGGAGCAGTAAATGCGGAGTTGTTGGCCAGATCGATGGATGCGAGCGTAGCAAGCGCCCCGCCTAGGCTGTGTCCAGTTATGAATAACGGCCTTTCCGGCGGAAGCTGCTTTATAATTTCAAGTATTTGAGAGCGGGCGGACATGTAAATGTCAGTAAAGCCTTTATGGGTGAGACCCGTATTTTTGACCGGTCGGTATGTTGTCTGCTGAGCAATGAAATCCGATACCCAATCGACAGCCGAGCCGCTTCCGCGAAAAGCAAGCACAGACGCACGCTCCGAGGTCAGCACAAAGCCAAATCTCTCATCGCTGTTGTCATAGGCTCTTGCTGTAAACTCGCTTACTAAGCTGTATGTTCTGGGTACAAGAAACAGTCCGTCCTTGTTATTGTATTGCAGATACGTTTGTCCGCAAACCGCAGCCAAAAACAGGGCAGTTCGAAGATCGAGTTCTTGCGATGCAACCGTGCTTCTCGTTTTTGTTCTCATATCATCCCTCCGCTCATACCACTCCGGCCATACTGATGTTGTATTGTATGACGGTATGGGCGGATGGGTACCAGCGTATAAAAATGGACTTTACGCTGTTGCTCCAAGTATAATCTTGGATAAACCCATTATGAAAGGGGATTCATACATGACTCTTCAAATAGGAATTGTTGGAACAGGCTGGTTTGGCATGATGCACGCGGAGAAGCTTGCTAAGCTGGCTGGCGTTAAGGTAGCGGCTTTCGTTGCGACGAGTCAGCAAAAAGCGGATTTGGCAGCACAGCGCTTCGACGGAGCAAGCGGTTACGAATCTATACATCATATGCTGGATGATCGGAAGCTCGATGCGGTGTACATATGCGTCCCGCCGTTCGCGCATGGAGAAATCGAGCGTGCGCTCATTGAACGCGGCATTCCTTTCTTGGTGGAGAAGCCGATTGGCGTAGACGAGGAGCTGCCTACAAAGATTTTGCAGGGCATTGAAGAGAAGAAGCTGATCACATCAGTTGGCTATCATTTCCGCTATATGGACGGCACAGACCGCGCAAGAGAGCTGCTCCGTGATCGAACGGCACTCATGGCGCTTGGCTACTGGATGGGATCGATGCCTGGCGTTAGCTGGTGGCGTAAAATGGAAGGCTCAGGCGGACAATTTGTTGAGCAAACGACTCATATCGTCGACTTGCTAAGATATACGTTAGGTGAAGTGAGCGAGGTTTATGCCGCCTATGGCGACCGTTACATGAGCAGCGTGAAGGAGGGAGTTTCCGTTCCCGATGTTGGAACCGTCACATTAAAGCTAGCGGGTGGCGCTGTCGCGACGATCAGCAACACATGCGCCATTCCTGCCGGTGACCGTGCTGGACTGCATATATACACGAATAAAGGCGTGCTTGAGCTGGCGCATGGCGGGCTAATCGATACGGAATCGGGACGCAGGACGGAATATGCCAATGAAACTGATCCTTACGAGCGTGAGAACGAAGCTTTCCTTCATGCGGTTAAGACGGGCGATTCCACGCGAATCCGCTCAACCTATGCGGATGCGGTGCTTACCCATCAAGTGACGATTGCTGCGAATGAATCAGCACGCACGGGGTTGCCGGTGAAGCTGTAAGCAGCTGCAATAACGCAGAAGGGGCTATCCCAAAAATAGATGCTCGCTGGGAAGATAGCTCGCTTTGAATGGAATGTTGGAAGACATGAAAAAATAGCGGTACAGGGGGGCTATTCCTGTACCGCTATTTTTCTATTCAGGTCTATGGTTGCTTGGCTTTATGAGTTTGTGGGAAAGGAAAGAGAAAGTCTCTCCGCCTCCAGGCTTAACTATGCCAAGCCACGAAGCAGGATTCGGCGGAATCCCCGGTTCTGTAGTCTCGGATTCAATCATTCAAGGGGCTGAGCCCTCTTGAGTCAGTAAACGGGAAAAACTCCCGTTATTTCAAGTGTTTTTTTTGCAAAAATCAGGTTTAGATGGATTTTCTCCTGTTCATTCCACAAAACTGAAATGATTTGAGATAGTATTTTATTTCAAACTTAACGAGCTGAATTGGGATGTTCCCATTCCGTGCGAGCACTTTTGGTACAGCCCCTTTTTTTCTATATTATTCCTGCACGTCTTATCTTCGTCTTCTTGGAGGGTGCGTTTGCTCGTCTGCAGCAGCCGATGCTGCTTGCTCCGAACGGCTGGCCTTTTTGCGCTGAGATCTTTTTAATAGGGAGACGGAATCGTCCGCGACAATTTCTTTCGGATTGCGTCCATTGAGCAAGTCGCCGGTCCAGCCCTTCTTCCAGAGCCAAAAGTACATAAAAACCGTAATGATAGCTATTAAGGATATCATCGCGGTAAAGCTCCATTTGTTTTCTTTAAAGGGAATCTCGAAGTTTACTCCCAATATGCCGCCAATGATTGTAGCAGGAAGGAAGAGCACCGTAAATATCGTCAGCGTCTTCATAATATCATTGCCGCGGAAGTTTGAGATCGCGTCATCCATCGAAATGAGTGTATCGATCTCCAAGGCATAATGCTTCAGCAGCGCCTCGATTCTCTCGAGCTTATGCGTAATCCGCTTGAAGGTGTCCGTCTCGGTAAGCTCTTCCATGAAAGCTTCCTTAGCGGCACTGTGCACCTCTCGCACCGGGATAAACAAATGGCTCCAATGGAGCAAATCATAGCGTCTCTCAAAAATAGTATCGATAAGACCGGTCCGGTTCTCATTGCGCATCGTTGTTTCGAGCTCGCCGAGCCTGGTCTCGAAGCCGTCGAGTCCAGTGTGGAATGTCTCTAAAATGATGCTGAGCATAATAAATAGAGATTCTGGCGCACTCTTACAGCCCTCAAGCTTAGGAACATGCTCAATCGATTGAAGCCGCAAGGGCAAGCGCATATCTTCATGCATCGTAATCATACGGTGCTTGGTCAGCCAAAAATGAAAGGGCTGAACATCCGTTTGATCCTCTGATACTTGAAACATGAGTGTACCGTATAACAGCTTCTCGCCGTTCGATAAATCGCCAACCGATATATTATTTGTCCGTCTCCCAGCGCATTCATCGATCCAGGAAGCGCACTCTGGATAAAGCTGCTTCAACTCATCCGTTTGATGCTCTATGCTATCCTGCTCTATTTTTGAAATGGCCTTGACGGCTCTTTGTTCTTCGCGTGAAGACGTGGTCTGTCTTTGTGTGTTTTTTCTGCTTGGCAAGGGTTCTTTCCTAACAACTTGCCCCCTCGCTTGCTGAAGCACATGCCATTCCCATCCTGCGGGATAGCGAAGCATCCGATGGATCATCGCTTTGCCTCCTGCTTGTCCGATTTTCCAATATCTATTTCTCCATCATACCGCGAACAGAAGGGTTGCACAACCTGCTCAGCGGAATAGACAAATCCTTTACACGTTAATGTCCTAAACGAACAAAATACGACTTATTCAATCAAAAACAGGGCATACCAAGATTAGCATGTCTCTTAAGACAGCTTACGCCTGCCAAGCGGCCGCATGCAAATTCGCTTTTGCATTCGCAAAGGCTCTCAGGAGGGAACATTCATGGCAAGAAAAATAGCAATATTCGATACAGAACGGCAAGCAATAACGGCAATTGAGCAGCTGGAGCAGGCCGGATTCGTCAAAGGCGAGCTAAAGGTGCTGGCGAAGGATTCCTATCATTCCCGTCGCATAGAAGCAGAGAGCGACGTCCATGTCGACGAGATCGGCGAGCTTGAGGATATGCCGGATCGTCAAGGGCTTGGAGTCCTAGGCATGGCTGCAGCATCCGGATTTGGCGGAGCTGGCGTTAATGCTGTTTATGGAGCAGCAGGCTATGGATCAGCACCCTATGTTGCAGGGGGTTATCCATTTGCAGCAGCTATGCTGCTTGGTGAGGACGAGCATAGCGATACGCTGCAGGCGCTGGGTCTTGACGACAATGAAGCAAAGGTATGCAGTCAGGCGCTGCAAAGCGGATCATTAATCGTAATCGTAGAAACCGATGAAAGCAAATCGTTGCTCGATAAGGACGGCGGACCCGATTTATCGAGACTGGGCGCGGCAGAGGCCGTCTTTCGCACATGCAACGCTTCTTCCATAGCTGACGGAGCCTAGAGTCCCGCATTCCGCACACGCGCACACATAATAGGAAGAAGCCTCATTTTTTCGCGCAGTGAATTCCGTGCGGCTGGATGAGGCTTCTTATTTTATACACTAGTGAGCGAGCGAACCGCGATCCAGCTTAACGATATCCGTTAAAGGATGGGTATTTCCGCGAATAAGGTCACGGAGCAGTTGGGCTGCGATCATGCCATACACAGAACCGTTTCCCCCATATCCTAAGCTGTAATAGACGTTCTTCCATGCCGGGTCGACGCCTATAAAAGGCAAATTGTCTCGCGACTCCCCAAAGGTGGCGCTCCATTCGAATGCAATAGGAGCTTGCAGATCGGGAAACAAATCCATTAAACGCTCGTGCAGCTTATTTGACCGTTTGGCTCTTTCTTGTTCACTCCGCAGCGGCTTTTCCGAGTCCTCATCCAAGCCACCGATAACGACGCGCCCGTCAAGTGTCGTGCGCATGTATAAATAAGGACGAGCTGTTTCCCATATCAGAAATCGGTCATGCCAGCTTTGGAGATTTGACTGTACGCCGGTGACAAGCGCGAAGGAACGGTTTAATTCCGCCTTGATGAGCTTTCCGCGAAGCTCCTCTGGTTCATAGCCCACGGCATATACGACATGCTCTGCCTCAATCTCATAGCCATCCGCGGTGCGGAGACGATGAAGGCCGTTTGGCAGCGTATCATGCACGACGATATCAGTTTGCTCATGGATCTCAAGTCCTGCAGAAGCGGCGGCATTCGCAACATCGTTAACGAATTGATAAGGATTCACCTCGGCATCGCCGTGTGTAACGATAGCGCCTGATTTTCGGAACGGAAAATGCTTCATGATGTCATCCGGCGACCAAAATTCAACATCTAGGCCGCAAGCCTTAAGCGCTTCGTATTCCTTTTTAAGCTTGGGCAAATCCTGCTCGGTCGAAGCATAATAGAGACTGCTTCTTCTTCTGAAACCGACATCGACCGAGAGTGAGTCTGCTGTCTTCGCGAGCATATTGACGGCATCCTTGCATGCTCTGTAGAAGGCTTGCGCATCCCGCTCCCCGATTTGATCGATTAAATCACAAAGCATAATATCGTTGGAAAACTGAAGCAACCCGGTATTCGCAGAGGTGCTTCCGCCTGCTACCTGACCGCGTTCAAGCACGATAGTCGAGAGTCCGCTGCTATTGAAAACTGAGCCGCAGATCGTTCCTGACATGCCTCCTCCGATAATGGCCACCTGAGTTTTTTTGTTTTGCCGCAGAGGTTCGAATTCCCTGGTATTGCCCAGAGTATCCGGCCAATAAAGGTTGCCGGTATGCAGCTCTTTCATAGGTCATCACTCCCTACGATAGTATTACCCGAATTTACGAATATGAAGCGATGCTTTGTTGATACTAACTGAGCTTTGTTATTCCCCAAAACCTCTCATCGCCTCGCGATAGGATGTGGGAGACTGGCCATGGAAACGGCGGAATTGCTTGGAGAAATAAAGAGCATCCTGCAGCCCCACTGATGCGGAAATTTGTTCAATCGTCAGCTCAGGGCGCTCGCGAAGCATGCGGCGCGCTTTGTCGATACGGAGCTTGAGCAGAAACGTGACAGGCGAGACGCCGATTCGCTGCTTGAACAAGCGCGACAAATACGCTCTATTGTAGCCTAGTGATTCTGCCATTTGCTCAATGGAGACAGGGTGGGCATACTGCGTCGATAAGTAGTGTACGACCTGCTGGAGCAGGAGGTCGCCCTCTGCCTGTGCAGTACGGAGCGAGCTGCCGCTATGGGCATGCAGCACGCTTTTGTATTCGGCCAGCAGCAGATGCAAGTAACCAGCTGCCTTCATATCCGCCGCCGGGCCACCATGCCGAAACGTTTCGTAAATCTGGCTGAAGAGGACGGCGGCCCGCCGCTTATCCGAGCTGAAGACGACCTGCTGTTCCGCTGCAAAGCCCGCTGAAGAGACGAGCTTTGCTGACTGCATGCCATTAAAGGCGACCCAGCGATACCGCCATGGCACATCGCTATCGGACTCATAGCTGATCAACTGCTCCGGCTCGATCAGAAACGTGTGACCCTCGCGCAGCTCATGTCTCATGCCATCGCAAATAAAGAGGCCTTTGCCGCTCAGCACGATATGCATCAAATAGAAATCGTAAACCTTTGGGCCAAGCCGGTGGAACGGCTTCGTTTGGCTCTCGCCCGCGAACAATACATTAAGAGGTGCACTATCGTCATTGCTGATAATCGGATTGGAGGCTACCGTATACATATCCAGTTGCATTTTACTTTACACCTGCTTTATATTTGAATGGAAAAGGGGTCAAATGTAGCGTTTGCACTATCATAGCATGTCCTATGGTCGTGAGTTAAGTCACATTAATCCATATAATAAGCACTTAGCGCCATTTCGTTTTGCAGTTGGCTGCCTTATACTGAAGTTGAAAACAAACCATACCAAATTAACAAAAAAGGAACGTGATAGCAAATGGCAAACATTGACGCGCTAACACAGCAATTTATACAACAATACGGCGGAGACGCGAGCGACATCGCTGTATTCCATGCTCCAGGCCGCGTAAACCTGATCGGCGAGCACACCGACTATAATGGCGGTTACGTATTTCCGGCTGCATTAACTTTTGGTACGACGCTGCTAATCCGCAAGCGCTCCGACAATCAGTTGGGACTATCGACGACCAACTTCCCGGCTTCGAAGAGCTTTTCACTGGACACGATCGTATATGACGATGCTGACGACTGGATGAACTATCCGAAGGGCATCGTTCATGAGCTTCAGCAAAGCGGCGTGCAATTCAGCAGCGGCTACGATCTGCTTTATCATGGCGAAATTCCTAACGGCGCCGGACTATCCTCCTCGGCTTCCATTGAAGTCGTAACGGCTTATGCGCTTCAATCGCTTGAAGGGCTGCCGACAGATACGGTGAAAATCGCATTGCTTTCGCAAAAATCCGAAAATGAGTTCAACGGCGTGAAATGCGGCATCATGGATCAATTCGCGGTTGCAAACGGCAAAAAGGATCATGCGATTTTACTTATGTGCGATACGCTTGAGTATGAGCTTGTTCCATTCGATTCGGGAAGCTACAAGCTTGTGATCGGCAATACGAACAAGCGCCGCGGCCTAGTTGACTCCGCCTATAACGAGCGCCGTGCGCAGTGCGAGCAAGCCGTAGTGGATTTACAAGAAGCTTTCCCAGAGATCACGCTGCTTGGTCAAATCAATTTGGAGCAATTCAATTCCGCGAAGCACTTGATCAAGGATGAAACGGTTAGAAAACGTGCTGAGCATGTCGTGGAAGAAATCGACCGCGTTCTGCAATCGATCAAAGCACTGAAAGAGAATGATCTCGCGCAATTCGGACAGCTGATGAATGGATCGCATGATTCACTGCGCGATCTTTACGAAGTGACGGGCGCTGAGCTTGATGCGATGGTTGCGGCGGCTCGCCTTGTTCCGGGCGTGCTTGGCTCACGTATGACAGGCGCAGGCTTTGGAGGGTGTACCGTTTCCCTTGTCCATGAGGATAGTGTTGAAGCGTTCCAGGAAGAGGTTGGACGGAAATACAACGAAGCGACCGGTTTAACGGCTGATTTCTACGTATGCACGATCGGCAATGGCGTAGAACGTCTTGTATAATAAAACAAACAAAAAGCAATAACCATATGGAGAGGGGAAATGAAACATGGCAGTATTGGTAACTGGGGGAGCAGGCTATATTGGTTCTCATGCCGTAGCAGCATTGCAGGAGCGCGGCGAGGAGATTGTAATCGTCGACAATTTGCAGCAGGGGCACCGCGAGGCTTTGCTTGGAGGCAAGCTGTATGTGGGCGATCTTCGTGACGCAGCCTTCATGGATACCGTCTTTCAAGAAAATGAGATTGATGCAGTCATTCACTTTGCGGCGAACTCACTCGTCGGCGAGAGCATGAAGGATCCCGGCAAATATTATCACAACAACGTATTCGGCACGCTTTGCCTGCTTGAGAAAATGAATGAATACAATGTTCGAAAAATCGTCTTCTCGTCGACAGCTGCAACCTACGGCGAGCCGGAAAATGTACCCATCGACGAGTATGACCGCACGCTTCCGACCAATGCTTATGGCGAGACGAAGCTGGCGATGGAAAAAATGATGAAATGGTTTGATGTCGCCCATAACATCAAGTTCGTATCGCTGCGTTATTTCAATGCGGCAGGCGCGCATGAGAGCGGCAAAATCGGCGAGGACCACAGCCCGGAGACACATCTGATTCCAATCGTGCTGCAAGCAGCGCTTGGCCAGCGTCCGCATATCTCGGTATTCGGAGAAGATTACGAAACGCCGGATGGCACCTGCATCCGTGACTACATTCATGTGAGCGACCTCGCAGATGCGCATGTGCTTGCGGTGGATCGTCTACGCAGCGGCGCGGAAAGCGCCGTATACAATTTAGGCAACGGAACGGGCTTCTCCGTGAAGCAAGTCATCGATATCGCGCGCGCCGTTACCGGCAAAGAAATACCGGCCGTGTTCGAAGCACGCCGTGCCGGCGACCCTGCCATCCTTGTAGCATCATCGGATCGCGCCCGCAAGGAGCTTGGCTGGAATCCGAAGCGCGACAAGCTGGAGGACATTATAAAGAGCGCATGGGGCTGGCATGAGGCTAACCCAAAAGGCTATAACGGCTAAAGTCGCCGTTTAACGGAAAGGAGCTGCATCACGTGGCAAATGAACAACAAGTAACATCAGCAAACGATGCGCTGATTCTAATAGAACGTCTATTGCAATTCGCATTGCAGCGCAAGCTGCTGAACGACCCGCTGGATACGCATGCAGCCAGAAACGAGCTGCTCAGCTTATTCGGCTTCACAGAGCCCTGCGAGGGCGAGGTAGCGGACGAGAGGCTGGACAGCGCTGTTCCGCTGCTTGAGCCTTTGCTCGACTACGGCTATGCAATCGGCTTGATTCCAGATAATACGACGACTTACCGCGATTTGCTCGATGCCCGCATTATGGGCTTGTTATTGCCAAGGCCATCAGAAGCAAGCGCAACCTTCTCGCGTCAAGTGAAGGAGGAAGGGCTGCAAGCGGCAACGAATGCCTTCTACAACCTTAGCATCGATTCCAATTACATCCGTATGGATCGTATCCGCAAAAACCTATACTGGCTGCATGAGACGAAATTCGGCAGCCTCGAGATTACGATCAACCTATCGAAGCCCGAGAAGGACCCGAAGGAAATCGCACTGCTCAAAACGATGCCGCAGGCGAAGTACCCGAAGTGCTTGCTGTGCGTCGAAAATGTGGGCTATGCCGGTCGTCCCGATCATCCTGCACGGCAAAACCTGCGCGTATTGCCGCTGACGCTGCAAAACGAGCAATGGTTTTTCCAATATTCGCCATACGTGTATTACAATGAGCACAGCATTATTTTCAAAGGCGCGCATGAACCAATGGTTATTTCCCGTTCCTCCTTTGCGCGCCTGCTTGACTTTGTTGAGCAATTTCCGCATTATTTCATCGGATCTAATGCCGATTTGCCGATCGTTGGCGGCTCGATTCTAAGCCATGACCATTTCCAAGGCGGTCGCCATTTGTTTCCGATGGAGGCTGCTTCAACAGATACGCGATTTGTTGATGCCAACCTTCCGGGCATTCGTTTTGGCATCGTCAATTGGCCGATGTCAGTCGTTCGGATTAACGGCACTTCCAAGGCCGACGTTCTTAGCGCTGCTTGCCGTATTCTGGATGAATGGCGCGCTTACAGCGATGCGTCTGCGGAAGTACTGGCCTTCACCGAGCAATCTGACGGCACCCTTGTACCGCATAACACGATTACTCCGATTGCACGGCTGCGGGATAACGGCGAGTACGAGATTGATTTGGTGCTTCGCAACAACCGTACGAGCAAAGAGCATCCGGACGGTATTTTCCATCCTCATCAGCATTTGCATCATGTGAAGAAAGAAAACATCGGCTTGATCGAAGTGATGGGCCTTGCGGTATTGCCAGGCCGCTTGAAGGATGAGCTGGAGCAAATTGCAGCTTATTTGACCGGCGCATCGTCGGCTGCTGCAGAGGAGCTCCAGGATGCCTCGCATCCTCTCCATAAGCATGAGGCTTGGATCTTGTCGCTTACCGAGCGCTTCGGTACAGCGAACACGGCTGAGCAGGCAAAAACGATCGTAGAATCCGAAACCGGAAGCAAGTTTCTTGAGGTGCTGAAGGATGCAGGCGTGTACAAGCGCACGGCAGCCGGCGCCGAAGCCTTTGAACGGTTCTTGACGTCGATTGGGCTTAAGCGAGCATAACAGCATCAAAAAGCAGAGCCTCCATCACCGCTGAACGCAAAGCGGACGAATGGGGGTTTTCTGTTGGTCGGCTCACTTTTTATAAAATGAATGATAAATCGCATTGTGAAATTATATTAATTTGTAAACAGCCAAAATTTATGGTATTTTTTATATGATATAAAAATCTTTTTGAATTATTATTTCATTACTCTATAAACTATTTTCCGGAGGGGTCAAGATGTCCGAAAAAATGCTGCCGCTGGACGATTTCCTGCAGTTGAGCACAGATGAGCAAGTAGAAAAATTAAAGCGCTGGAAGATGGATTACACGCTTAAAGACATTCGGGAAGCATGGAATTTTAAGCATTCCGCTCAATATTACATGCTGCTGAAGAAGCTGCGTATTTACGAAAGAGTCGTGAATAAATCCGATAAGTTTTATCCTGTTCAAGAGCAGTTGCTCGCTAGAGCGAATGCGGGCGGAGATCGAGCGTGGGGCGGCCAGAACGCTTATTCGGAACGCAGGCTGACCGACAGCTTCGATTATCATTTAAATACGACGCTGAGCGGGCCTGAGCTTGCGGATAAGCTGGAAAGAATCGCGCATTTCCTCAAGGGAGAGCTTAAGGATGTTACGATTAAGCTATCCATAGAAGCTGCAGAAGTAGAGGCTGAAGAGCAGGAATAGGCTCACTCGCCAAACAAATAAGAACCGAGCTAGGCTAAGTTGCCAGGCTCGGTTCTTATTTTGTAGAATAATGAAAAGAAATGTCTGATACTGGAATAATTTTCTTAAATAAAAACTTTATTGAATTCGCAGCTTACCGAGCTCGGATACGAGTGCTTCGACTTCACTGATGCTGAATTTATCCTTCGATGCAACGACCTCGTACAGGTCTTTTATATCCTCGTATTTATTGAGGTCGAAGTTTGCAGCCTGCATGGCTGCGGCAGAAGCCATTTTTAGCTTTGTTTTGATAACTTCAATCATAAACTCCACATTTTCTTGCGTTTGCAAATGTAAATTGTTCATAGAGTGCCTCCTAAATTTTTTGCGAGCCGAAAGCGGCCTCGAAAGCATAGGCTTATTCGTACGTTTTGCATTGGTGCAATTGTACCATGATTCAAATATGAATGCCCACAAATTGAACACGATCTTGAAATTGGATACAATTAAAAGAAGAAATGAACCGCAATCGATCACAGGGCAGGTGCAGAGCAACGGAACAAGCAGCGAATAGTGATATAGAATCGTTTTTTGAAACGATTGCAGAGAGGCATAGCAGTCGCGGCAGCATTGTATTTATTTGCATCGGGAGCGATCGTTCTACGGGAGATTCCTTTGGTCCGCTAGTGGGTACCATGTTGCAAGAGGGCGGATGGCCGAACGTAATCGGCACATTAGAGAAGCCCTGCGATGCGCATGCCGTTGAGCGGGCTGCTCAAGCGATAGATAAGGATGCGATCGTCATTGCGATCGATGCATGCCTTGGCAAGCCAACATCGGTTGGGCGGTTTATCGCAGCCGAAGGACCGATTCAGCCAGGAAAGGCGATTGGGAGAAGGCTGCCGGCAATCGGACATTACAGTGTTGCAGGCGTTGTGAATGCAAATGGTCCGAAGGCATATTGGATGCTGCAGACCACTTCCCTTTATCATGTGATGCGAATGGCCAAAGTGATTGCGGGAGCAATTGACTCAGCATGGAGCAAGACTGAGGGTTCGCAGACGACACGTAAAGATTATTTTCAAATCCAAAATGGATAGAGGAGCGTGCAGCAAATGAAAGAAGCAAACGTCGAGAAGATTTCGATTGCGCAGCGGAAACTATTTTTGAATAACGGATTAGAGCTTGCTTATTATGATTCCCATCCGGATGACGGAGGCGCAGCGGATGGCATTACCGAGGTTGTCGTCTTGCTTCACGGTTATTGCGGAAGCTCTGCTTATTGGGAGCCTATCATAGATGAGCTTGAGCAATATGTGCGCATTATAGCACCAGATGTTCGCGGGCATGGCAGAAGCTCTGCGCCGAGCGACGACATCTATACGATGGAAATGCATGCGGAGGATGTTGCTCAATTGCTCATCAGCCTGCAAATTCATAATGCGGTGCTTCTTGGACACTCCTTGGGCGGTTATATTACGCTTGCGCTTGCCGAGAAGTATGCGAAGAAGCTGTCGGGCTTTGGGTTAATTCATTCGACAGCGCTCGAAGACAGCGATGCGGCCAAAGAAAATCGCGATAAAGCGGTTGCTGCGCTAGAGCAAAGCGGCGTTCAGCCATTCGTCGACGGACTTATTCCAAAGCTGTTTGCACCGGCGAATGCGGAGGCTATGTCTGATGAGGTTGAGCGTGGGAAACAAATCGGATACGGAACGGCGCTGCAAGGAGCGATCGGAACGGCAAGAGGCATGAAGATCCGTGCCAACCGCACGCATATTATCGAGCAATCCGAGCTTCCCGTGCTGCTCGTAAGCGGTGCAAGCGATAAAGTGATTCCAACCGAAAGCACATTTGCAGCCGTAAACGGATCAACAGTAAAGGCAGTGCTGGACGGCGCAGGCCATATGGGGATGGTCGAGCAGCCGAAGGAATTGATCACTGCTATACGCAGCTTCATGAAATCAAAGCGGTAGGGCGGCAAGCGGGGAGGAGAGTCATATGTTTCAGCGGGATTATTTCATGAGAATGATTGAGCAGATGACGGAGGCAGTCGGTCAAATTATGAATTTGAGGCGCGAGCGCAAGCATGAGGAAGCGCTGCTCTTCATTGACGAGCTGCTTGATAAGCGTTTCCGGCTTAGCAGCAAGCTTATTCGTTCATTATCTGACGAGGATTTAATGAGAATGATGACGACAAATGGCTTACTTGAAACCGATCATATGCAGGCTATCGCGATATTGATGAAGCAAGAGGCTGAGCTGAGCGGCGACCTGGGCCGTGAGGACGAGAGCTTCTTCGCCTATGTGAAATCATTGCATTTGTTTTTGCGATTATCGCTTGTAGATGCCGAGCCAACGATTGTGGAGCCTCGCGGCCAAATCAAGGAGCTGCTTGAGCGGCTCTTGCCTTATGAGCTCCCTTTGCCAACCAAGCGGCTGCTAATGGAATGGCATGAGGCTGAGGGTCAATACGATTTAGTGGAAAATGTGATGCACGAGCTGCTTGGCGATAACGCCCTAAGCTCAGCTGCGGCAGAGGACATTTATAGACGGATGCTGCTGCAGCATGATGAGCGTCTTGTGGCGGGCGGCTTGCCGCGCGAGGAAATCGAGCAGGCGCTTAATGCCCTTTAGAAGGGATAGACCAGATTCAAGCATAAGACTTGCGAAAGCAAGCGTGGCTCCATAATACTTTTTTTTAGGAGTGAGAGGTACAGCATGACGGAACAATGGCAGCTGGATATCGCGAATTGGATCGGAAGCGGAGAACTGCTGCAGGCTACACTAAGCCAGCCAAGGCGCAAGGACGACTCGTCTGCGCCGAAAACAATCATTCGCCCAACGAAGCTGAAGAACGGATTGTTTTATCAGTTTGAATATCATTTTGCAAATAAAGTTACCCATGAAAATGTTGCGGAGCCTCAGGCTGCCGAGAGAGTCATCGATCTTCTTCAGGAAAATTACCGGCAAGCGCTGGTGAAGACGCCTGAGGCTGATGTACAGCTGCTCTTCAGCAAGAAGGGCAAGGCTGCTATTTTGAAGAAGCCTCCCACAGGGGGATCGCGTCCAGCAAATCTGGAGCATAACCGGCAAAAGCAGCGCATAATAGCCGAAGGCAAAGCAGCGCCGTTTCTTGTCGAGCTGGGCATCATGACGCCGGAAGGACTCGTCCATGCGAAAAAGCAGGACAAATACCGGCAGATCAATCGCTTTCTTGAGATGGTTACCGATGTGCTTGCTTATTTGCCGACGGAACGGGAGCTTACGATCGTTGATTTTGGCTGCGGAAAATCTTATTTGACGTTTGCGCTTTACCATTTGCTTGCCGTTGAGCAGCAGCGGAAAATCAAGATTATAGGCCTCGACTTGAAAGCAGATGTCATTGCATTTTGCTCGAAGCTGGCCGAGAAGCTTGGTTACGATAAGCTCCAATTCCTCGTTGGCGACATTGCGGAGTATGAGGAGCTGCAGGCTGCGGATATGGTCGTTACGCTTCATGCTTGCGATACTGCGACGGATGCCGCTCTTGCTAAAGCAGTAAATTGGGGCGCCTCGGTCATTATGTCGGTCCCATGCTGCCAGCATGAGCTGTTCAAGCAGGTCAGCAACGATGTCTTATCTCCGCTTCTCACGCAAGGCTTGCTGAAGGAGCGCTTCTCGGCGCTTGCAACCGATGCGGCCCGGGGAACGCTGCTTGAGGTGCTTGGCTACAAGGTGCAAATGCTGGAATTTGTAGACCCGGAGCATACGCCAAAAAATTTGCTAATTCGCGCTGTGCGATCGGAGCAGCAGGGGCAGCAAGGATTATCTATGAAAAAATGGGAGCAATATGAGCAATTTCGCCAGTTTTTGAGCATTTCTCCGTCGCTGGAGCATATGCTTGCCGATCGATTGCCGAAACGTTCTTCCCAGCAGGAGGTTTAAAATTAAATAATTGTCGATACAAGTAACATTTGCTACAATGGAAGAAGATGGCTGTCAAATGGATGGGTGAACCGTATTGGGATGGATGATCTGGCTAGACTTTAGTATGTTTCTAGTGCTGTTCGGCTTATTTTTCTACGTTTTGACCTCAAGTACGGTTACCGTTTTGCATCGCATTTATTTGTTTCTACATACCGTATTTATGATTTGGACGCTCTCTCAGTTTGTTTCGCAGACAACTTCTGCTGCGCACTTCAAACTCTTCTATCTTTCCATTTCATATACAGCTCTCTCGCTGCTAGGAATCGGTTGGTTCGTCTTTATCGTATTCCTTACCGGCCAGTCGTATGTAATACGAAAGAGCCGGTTATTCCTTTTAGCTGCGCCTGCGCTTATTTCGGTTGCTGCAGTCGTTGTGAACCCAAATGGAATGTTTCTTCAAATTAATGCCCAGCTTACTCCGCTCAAGCAGCTTCAGCATGGACCTCTATATTGGATCATGGTCACGCAACTGGTTCTATATATGGTCGTATCCTTTATTATAATGTTCTACAAGCTGCGAGTGGAAAAGGCGGATCGGCAGCGTACACAAATCAAGACTGCGTTCAACGGTATGTTCGTACTGCTTTTGTTCTCCATCGCTGATTTAGTTCTCAATATCTTTATAATCGAGCAATTCATTCGATATATTCCGCTCATATCAATAGGCATGGCGTTTGCAGCTGTTTATTTGGTCCATGCCATAAAGCGCAACAAAGTACTCGATATTATTCAAACCGTTCAACGGGACGTTATGAATACGATGTCGATGGGCATTATTGTGCTGGATGAGAACGATACGATTATTGAAGTGAATAAAGTGCTCAGATCGATTATCCGTCTTCGTATAGGGGATAAATTTAATCCTGCTCTCCTTGGTCCCCAGTTCAAAGGAGAACCTTTGAGTGTGTTTATGGTATTTATGGATGCGCAGCGCGCGCGCCCGCTGGACAGGCATGAAATTGAGATTGCCATTCAGTTTGACAAATATCGCCATGTGATCGTACAATCCGCTCCTATTCTCAACAATAAGAAGACGCCTGTAGGAATAGTGCTGACCTTTCAAGATGTGACAGAGCTAAGATTGCTCGTTCAAGAAACGAATATTCAAAATGAGCAGCTGCAGGATCGCAATCGAGATTTGCTTATTATGCAGGATGAGCTGTTCCAAGCCAACAAGAAGCTGGAGCATATGGCGGTTACGGATGGTTTGACAGGCTGCTTTAACCGTCGATATTTGCTCTATCAGCTGGAGCAAGAGGTCGTAACCAACATTCGTTGCGGCATTCCTTTCTCAATCTTTTTATTTGATCTGGATCATTTCAAATCAATCAACGATAAGTATGGTCATTTGGTTGGCGATGAGGTGCTATGCAGTACGGTTGATGCGGTCAGGGGAGCTTTGCGGTTCACCGATATATTGGCTAGGTACGGCGGTGAAGAGTTTACGGTGTACTTGCCGCATACGAACCGTGAGCAAGCTGACCATATTGCCGAGCTTCTTATGCAAACGGTAGAGCACAACAAGGTGAATACAGGCATTGGCGAGCATCCGATATCCGTTACAGTCAGCATGGGCGTCATCTCGATTGAGCACTTTGAGCCTTCCGATCTTACAGATCCGAAAGGGTTCCTGCGGGAGCTTCTAGCCCAAGCAGATGCAGCGTTGTATGAGGCAAAATATAGTGGCCGAAACCGAATCGTCAAACGCAAATTAGCATAGAGGCTTGAACTTCACTGTTCAGGCTTTTTTTTTAGTACAGTTTCCATAGTCAGTCCGAGAATGTTCTGATAAAATAGAAACTATCCGGTTTAAAGCGCTATTACTATCGAAGGCGGGAACTAATCTAATGAGAAAAGTGCAAATTGGAATGGTCAAGCCGGGAGACAAGGTGGCGAAACCCATTTTTCAAGAAAACGGCCACGTTCTTCTAGGAGAAGGGGTTGAGCTAAATGATCGTTACATTGAGCGATTGCAAAACTTGGGCATCGATTTTCTGTTCATAGAGGATGGATTGACGGAGGACTTAGTTCCCGAGGATACGATCCGTGAGGAAACGCGCAAGCAAGCTGTCGATACCATTTACAAGACGATGAACTCCTTCAAAGACCAGACCGTGACAAAAGGACGAACGATTGCGCCTGATATGGGCCGAAATTTCCGGGCGGTATTCGGGCAAATCATGCAGGATTTAGCTACACGACCTAATATGCTCGTCAACTTAACCAGCATTCATGCCAAGGATGCTTATTTGTTTCAGCATTCGTTTAACGTGGCAGTGCTCGCGGGTATCATGGGCATAGCGAAAGGCTTTAATCGCAATCAGCTCGAAGAGCTCGGCATTGGCGCGCTTCTTTTCGATATCGGCATGACCAAGGTGCCTCCGAAGCTTCTAGCCAACACAGGCAACTTATCGGCGGATGACCGTACAATCGTTCATAGCCATGCCAAGGAAGGCTTTGATATCTTACGAAAGTATCATGATATATCAATCGTGTCCGCACATTGTGCCCTTCAGCATCACGAGCGTTTTAATGGATCGGGCTACCCGCGCGGGCTCAAGGAAAGCGAAATACATATGTATGCTCAAATCGTTGGTCTAGCCGATACCTTTGATGCGTTGACCTCGCCGAGGCCGCACCGAAAGCGTTACACGGCAAGCGAAGCAATCGAATTTTTGTTTGCGGCCGGCGGTACTTTTTTCGATCTGGACCTTATCAAGCTTTTTTGTAAACATATATCGATCTATCCGATCTCCACTTCGCTCTTGCTCAGTACCGGTCAGGTAGGCGTCGTATCAGAAAACAACGAGCTGGCCGTCCACCGTCCACGCGTACGTATTATTATGGAGGCGAACGGCACGCAGCCCGCTTCGCAGTATGAGATCGATCTTAAGGACGAGCTTTTCATCACGATTGTGAAAGAGCTTTAATTCATCAGATTAAATATAGGCATCAGGCATAGGAGCTTGACCATACCGCGCTTCATCCTCTCGCATACTCTAGTATAAATGCTGGAAGTAGTGGCAGGATGGCAAATCGGGTCAAGTGCCGACCTTGACGACAGTCAATTATACGCTTCAAGTTTACGATAGCTTAGGTAGAGTGTATCGTACGAGATTGATACCGGCAGGCGTAGAAGCGTTCGCGGTTATCGGTTAAATGAGCGCCCAGAGAAACCTTCCACTCGCAGCTATTTTGCTGCTGAGATGGAAGGTTTCTTTTTGCCTAAATGGTAGACTTGCTTTATCTCTGCTAGTGTTTAAGGTAAAATAATGAGAAATAGCGCTAGTAAGGGATGTGCATTCTATTATGGGAACATTACAGCACCACAAGCTATCCAAGCTGGAAGTGCTGCGAAGAGTGCTGTTTATTACACTCGGTGCGGCGCTGGTCTCGGTTGGTCTGGAAATTTTTCTTGTACCAAATCACATTATTGATGGCGGTATTGTTGGTATATCGATTATGGCCTCGCATTTAACGAAAGTGCCGCTTGGTTTGTTTCTATTTGTATTAAATCTTCCTTTTTTGTTTCTCGGGTACAAGCAAATTGGCAAAACCTTCGCAATCTCGACGCTGTATGGCGTATCGGTTATGTCTCTGGGAACGTTTTTGCTTCATCCGGTGCCGCCTCTTACGGTAGAGCCCTTTCTGGCTGCTATTTTTGGCGGTGTCATATTAGGCGTCGGAGTCGGCATGGTTATTCGATTCGGGGGATCGCTTGACGGCACGGAAATCATCGCCATTTTGTTTAACAAGCGGCTGCCGTTCTCGGTCGGCGAGACGGTTATGTTCTTTAACCTATTTATACTTGGCAGCGCGGGCTTTGTGTTCGGCTGGGATCGGGCGATGTACTCGCTTATCGCGTATTACATTGCGTTTAGGATGATAGATACTACGATGGAGGGCTTTGATGAATCGAAAGCAGTGTGGATCATTAGTGACGAAGCCAAGGAAATCGGCGCAGCTATTATGAGCCGGCTTGGTCGCGGCGTTACTTATTTGCACGGTGAGGGCGGCTTTACGGGCGGAAACAAGCGCGTCATCTTCTGTGTCATTACGCGGCTTGAGGAAGCGAAAATGAAGTCGATCGTGCATGAGCTGGACCCTGTCGCTTTCCTCGCAGTCGGCAATATTCACGATGTGAAGGGCGGACGGTTTAAGAAACGGGATATTCACTAATGATGATAGTAGTCCTCGAAGAGGGACGGCGGAGCCGCTTCGGCTTGTCATCGATCGACAGGCTATCGAATAGGGACGAAGGAGATCATCGCATTGGACGAGTTTGAGAGCATTCATCACTGGACGTCAGGCAGGCAAGAGGACGAGTGGCAGCGGCAGCGAGGCATTGTAGTCGGTATCGGCGATGATGCCGCCGTTGTTGATCCAGCCGCGGCCGCGGATGGCGTAGCCGAGCCGAAGCGGCTGCTGCTGGCGGTCGACACGATGGTGGAGACCGTCCACTTCAAGCAGTCGACGATGAGGGACGAGGATGTCGGCTATAAGGCACTTGCCGCGAACATCAGCGATATTGCCGCGATGGGAGGCGTGCCCTTGCATGCGCTCGTCTCGGTCAGCGTGCCGCCCGCGTATACGCCGGAGCGGATGCGGAGGCTGTATGATGGGCTGTACGAGTGCGCCGAGCGCTACGGGGTTGCTGTTGCGGGAGGCGATACGACGTCGTCGCCGGAGCATTTGGTTGTGGCGGTAACGGTGACGGGAACCGTTGAAGCGGGGCGCGAGCTGCGACGCTCGGGCGCTATGCCGGGCGATGCGGTGTTTGTGACCGGCGCGGTCGGCATGTCGGCGGCGGGCTTGCACGCGCTGCTTGCCGAGGAGGCGCGGGGTACAGCTGACGCTTCCGCGGCTGGGGCGGACCAGGCGTTAGGCGCTTTGGTGAAGGCGCATCAGCGGCCAAGTCCATCGGTGCGGGCAGGCAGGCTGCTGCTTGCGCGGGGAAGCTGTCGTTCGCTCAATGATGTGAGCGACGGTCTAGCGAGCGAGGCGTGGGAGATCGCGGAGGCTTCGGGACTGCGGCTTGTGCTGCGGGAGAAGCTGCTCCCAAGGAGCGGAAGCATGGCGGCCTACGCTTCAAGCGTAGGCGTTGATCCGCTAGAATGGATGCTCTATGGCGGAGAGGATTATGTATTGCTAGGTACGATGGCAGCCAAGGATGCCGAAATGATGCAGCTTGTCTTTCAGCAGGAAGGCATTCCTTTTTTTATCATTGGGGAGGCCGAGCCGGGCGAGCCGGGCGTAGAGCTTATACGTTATAATCAAGTGGGCAAGGGAAATGGACAACAGTCTCAAAACGAGAAGCGGGTAAATCTTAAGAAGCGCGGATACAATCATTTTTTGTGATGAACGGGTGAAAAAGCATGCAACAGCAGGTAGGCAAGGCCACTTGGATGGCACAATCGGAACAGGATACGATAGCTTTGGCTCGGCAGCTTGCTGCTTTGGCAAATGCAGGCGCACTGCTTGCGCTGGACGGCGATCTTGGCGCTGGCAAAACGAGGTTTTCGCAAGCTTTTGCCGAAGCTATAGGCGTAAAGGGCATTGTAAACAGTCCGACATTTACGATTATTAAAGAATACGAAGGGGATAAGCTTCCCTTTTATCATATGGATGTATACAGGCTTTCGCTTGCGGAAGCGGACGAGCTGGGTTTGGATGATTATTTTTATGGCGATGGCGTAACGATCGTGGAATGGGCAAGCTTGATTAAAGAGCTGCTGCCAGTCGAGCGTCTGGAGCTGTATATCGAGCATCTTGGCGATGAAGCGCGGCGTATTCAATTGACTGGCTACGGGCAACTGTACGCAAGCTGGTGCGAATCCGTGAATGAGATAGGAGCGGGCAGATGAGATTGGAACAGAACAATCAAGCGGGAGCGATTTTGGCATTAGATACGTCGACGGCATCGATGGCTGCGGCTATCGTTAACGGAAATGACGTGCTGGCTGAAATTCAAACGTTAGCGGAAAGAAATCATTCGGTTCATGTGGTGACGCATATCAAGGATATGCTGCAAAATAGCGGTATTGGGGAAACGGACATCGAAGCGATTGCTGTTGGCAACGGGCCGGGCTCCTACACGGGAATGCGCATTGCGGTATCGGTCGCGAAGACGCTTGCTTGGGTATGGAATAAGCCTCTTGTAGGCGTATCCAGCCTTGAGGCGCTTGCTTACGGAGCGTGGCATCAATCATTGGACGCGGAAGCGGAAGAGACGAAAGCACTTGATGGAGAACATTGGGTGCTCCCAATCATGGACGCTAGGCGCGGTCAAGTTTATTCGTCTTGTTTCCAAATGACAAATAAGAATCAATGGAGCCGCTGGACAGAAGATGGCGTGCGACTTATGAAGAGTTTTGTCGATCAACTGGAGCAGCGTTTGGCTGTTCAGCCGGCGGGTGCAGTTCGAAGCATCTCCTTGGTGGGAGATTTGTCGCTTCATGGGCAGGAAGCAGAGCGGCTGCAGCAAATCGGCGCTTCAGCAGGGGTAACCGTCCGGCTGCAGCCTTTTGTCCAAGAAGGAAAATGGATCGCTTGGCTTGGACGCATGAGGCTGGAGGCAGGTCTGACCGAGAACCCCCATACTTTTATTCCTAACTACACGCAGCTAACCGAAGCTGAAGTCGTATGGAAGGCAAAGCAGGAAGGTGAAGCGAAGGTATGAATATCGACGTGAACAAGCTCATTTATCGCGCGATGACGATGGCTGACATTCCAGCAATAGTGGCGATTGAGCAGGAGGCGTTTTCGAGTCCTTGGACGACAGAGGCGTTCACGAATGAACTGATGAACAATTTATTTGCCAGATATATGATTATGGAATATGAGGAACAAATTATCGGCTACGGCGGCATGTGGGTCATTATGGACGAGGCGCATGTCACGAATATTGCGGTAAGATCGGATTATCGCGGACAAGGGCTGGGCAGCTGCTTGTTGATGGAGCTGCAGCGGACGGCTGTCTTTTTTGGCGCTGTCAAAATGACGCTTGAGGTTCGTCCTTCCAATGAAATCGCGCAGCGGCTTTATCGAAAATACGGCTTTGAGCTATCAGGCATTCGCCCGCGCTATTATTCGGATAACAATGAAGATGCGCTTATTATGTGGGCAGAGCTTGACCATGAGCAGCTGAAGACAGGGGAGCAATGAACGTGAGTCAGTTAGAGAGAACAGCAAACGCCGAGCGGGCGAATGATATTATTTTGGCGATAGAAACAAGCTGCGATGAGACATCGGCATCTGTTATCCGCGGCGGCAAGCATATTTTATCGAACGTGGTATCCAGTCAAATCGAGATTCATGAACGCTTCGGAGGCGTAGTGCCGGAGATTGCTTCACGCAAGCATGTGGAGTCGATTACACTGATCATCGAGCAGGCTGTTAAGGAATCAGGCCTTACGCTAAAGGATATGTCGGCCATTGCGGTGACGCAGGGACCCGGACTCGTAGGCGCATTGCTCGTAGGCGTTGTAGCTGCCAAAAGCTTGTCTATGGCACTTAATATTCCGCTTATCGGCACACATCATATTGCAGGTCATATTTATGCTAACGAGCTTGTGCATGACATCGTTTATCCTAGTATGGCGCTTGTTGTCTCTGGCGGTCATACCGAGCTTGTGCTGCTTCAGAGCGAGGGTGATTTTCGTATCGTTGGCCGCACAAGAGATGACGCGGTCGGTGAAGCATACGATAAAGTTGCGCGTGCGCTTCACTTGCCGTACCCAGGCGGTCCGCATATTGACAAGCTTGCAGTCGAAGCGGAGGAGTCGATTGCTTTGCCTAGGGCATGGCTTGAGGCGGATAGCTACGACTTCAGCTTCAGCGGCTTGAAATCAGCGGTGCTTGCCGTTATTAACCAGACGCGAATGAAGGGGCTAGTGCTTAATGAGCCAGCTTTGGCACGCGGCTTCCAAGAGTCGGTTACGGAGGTGCTCGTTACAAAAGCGCTGCGCGCTGTACGCCAATTTGGTGCGAAGCAGCTGCTGCTATGCGGCGGCGTAGCTGCTAACAAGGGCCTTAGAACGGCGCTAACGGCTCGCTGCGAGTCGGAACGGGTGCAACTGCTCATTCCTCCGAATTCGCTCTGCACGGATAATGCTGCCATGATTGGTGCGGCTGCTTATATTAAGCTAAAGCATTCGGAATTTACCGACCTCGATATGAAGGCGGATCCTGGCTTCTCGCTGGAGAGCTGGTCTGTGGGCAGATGATTCTATTCAAAAAAATATTTGGATATGGAATTGACAGACTATTTTGAAGGGCATATAATAAGCAACAATACTACAAACTTCAACCTCATACGTTACAAACGCAAGGAACAGGAACAGTAAAGCTTGTCCGGGAATGTCGGCAGGGTGGGTATGAATGAGCTTCATTCATCCATCGCTGAGATGCAGAGAGCTGCGGGATGGTGCAACGCAGTCGAAGGATGCTTGAAGCTCACCTGGGAGCGGAACAGTGGAAACGATGGCGGCAATTAGTCAATTGCCAATAGCCATGCAGGTACATTGTTACGGTTAACCACCGTAATCGGGTGCATGTGAGTCAACATCCGGAGTTGGCCATATGCTTAAGTTGGGCGTCCCTGCTCGTTTGCGAACGTATGGGTGTCAACAAGGGTGGTACCGCGCGGGTCTTTCATAGCCTGTCGTCTCTTGATTCAAGAGACGACAGGCTTTTCTTGTTGTCCAGGAATTGAAGTATCCAGCATGAATACGATAAGGAACAAACAACATAGAGTGGAAACGCTATGAACAGGAGCAGTAGAACAATAGGCTGGCAAAGCGAATTTCGAAGCTGTCTCATCATACTGTGATGAGACAATCGATCGAAATCGCGCAGAGAGCTGCGGGGTGGTGCGACGCAGTCGAAGCTGAGGTTTGAATCTCGCCTGGGAGCGGAACGGTGGAATCGGGTTGTCTTCGGACAAAATGACTACATCGTTACGGCTAGCCGCCGTCATCCGGCATTTAAGCGGGCTCAGATCCCCGCAGCAAGCAGCAGGCTTCCCTCTTTGAGGCAGTCGCAGCCAGCTTCTGCAGCAAGGACTGGCCAATTAGAGTGGTACCACGGCAGCGTAAAGCTCGTCGTCTCTTACAAGGAGACGTCGAGCTTTTTTTTGTACCCAAAAACAATCCAACCAACCTTTAGGAGGACTTAACGATGACAAACGAAATGAAAAAAATTCAAATTTTTGATACAACTTTGCGTGATGGCGAGCAATCGCCCGGTGCTTCCCTTGATCCTGAACGTAAAATCATCATTGCCCGCCAGCTTGGGAAACTTGGCATCGATGTCATTGAGCCCGGCTTCCCGGTATCCAGCCCCGGCGAATTTGCAGCGGTACAGCAAATCTCCCGAGAACTGCAGCATGTGGAGATCGCTGGATTCGCTAGAGCGGTAAAGGTGGATATTGACGCTGCAGTGAAAGCGACTCAGGATGCGGCACGGAGACGGCTTCACTTATTTATATCCTCGTCGGACATTCATCTTAATCATCAACTGCGCAAATCAAGGGACGAGGTCGTCAAAATCGCCCGCGATATGGTGGCATACGGGAAACAATTCGTTGATGAAATTGAGTTTTCGGCAATGGACTCCACAAGGTCAGGCAGAGATTTTGTCATTCAGCTCGTAGAAGCGGTTATTGCCGAAGGAGCAACGATCATCAACCTTCCTGATACGCTTGGTTATGCCATGCCAGAGGAAATGAGCGAGTTGTTCCGCGTTGTGCGGAAGCAATCGAGAGGCGGCGAGACGGTAAGATACAGCGCACATTGTCATAATGATCTTGGTCTAGCGGTAGCTAACAGCATTGCGGCCATCCATGGAGGTGCTACACAAATCGAAGTAACGGTAAACGGAATCGGCGAGCGGGCGGGCAACTGCTCCTTGGAAGAGCTGGTAATGGCCATCGAAACGCGCAAAGATGCGATTCAAGCGGAAACCAACATTCAAATCGGAGAGATTTTTGAAACGTCACGTATGGTAAGCCGCGCCATGCATTTCCCGATTGCTTACAATAAGCCGATCGTCGGCCGCAATGCCTTTCAGCATGAATCGGGCATTCACCAGGATGGCCTGCTGAAAAACCGCAATACGTATGAGATCATGGATCCGGAAGCGATGGGTATCCCGCGGAACATGATTATACTAGGCAAGCATTCCGGCCGCCATGCGATTAAGCACCGCCTTTCTGAATACGGCATCGATATGACGGATGCTCAGCTGCAGGATGTGTACGACAAATTCAAGGAAACGGCAGATGCGCAAAAGATCGTTACGGATGACGAGCTGATCCGTATTGCAGGCGAGCTGACGAAGACGCAGCCAGATCCCTACGTGATGGTAGATCTGCATGTCCATGCCGGTACTCAGCGCTCGAGGACAGCTACGGTAACGATCCGTGAGAATGAATTTGGCACGGAGCAGTCGTATATTGCGATGGGAGCAGGTCCCTTGGAAGCGGTTATCCATGCAATTCAGCAAGCGATTCCGGTAGCAGCTGAATTCGAGGATCTGGAGCTTCACTCTTTATCAACAGGCGAGGATGCCCATGGAGAAGCGGTTGTCAGCATTTTGCACATGGAGCAGCGTTTCCGCGGTACTTCTATCCATAAAGACATTGTCCTTGCCGCGGCGCAAGCCTACATCGCAGCTTGTAATCAGGCGGTTATGACGACGGGAAGCAGATATGTTGAGGCTAGTGCGGCTAAAACTAAAGCTAAAGCGGTTCAATGATTTTTGGCTCAAGCCATAAGGGGAGTGGTTTATAATGAATAAAATCATTCAATACTACAACCAATTTGATGAATGGGGGCGTCTCGAAAGAGCGCCCCTTGAGTTTATCGTAAATTGGTATTATATCAGACGATTTCTGCCGGAGTGCGGACATGTGCTGGATAATGGCGCAGGGCCTGGCAAATACGCCATGGAGCTTGCAAGGAGCGGTTATGACGTTACATTAACGGACTTGACGCCAAGGCTGGTGCAGCAGGCAAGCGATAATGCAGAGGAGCTAGGGCTTGCTGACCGCTTTAAAGGTTTTCATGTCGCCGATGCAAGACGCTTAGTCATGCTTCCTAATGCGGAGTTTGATGCCTCTCTAATGAAGGACCGCTTTATCATTTGCAGCAACAGGAAGAGAGAGATCAAGCTGTCAAGGAACTATATCGCGTAACGCGGAGCGGCGGTTATGTGTTTGTTTCTTTTATGACTAGAATCAGACATTTGCTAACAGTGCTTGCGCACCCGCAGAGCTGGAAGCCTACCGATAATATGGATGACATTTTAACCTTTATGGAAACAGGCATTTTCAATCATTCGGATGATGGCAGGTTCACGGGCATCTACTATCATTTAATAGAAGATATTAAGCCATTAATGGAAGGACACGGCTTTGAAACAGTCAAATTGATTGGATCATCGAGTGTTGCCGGCGCTCTATCGCAGGAGCAATTCGATTATTGGCAATCGCTTGGAGAGGGCGAGTATGCGAAATGCATGGAGCTTATTTGCGCTTCCGCGGACAATGTTCATCTACTAGGAACCTCCTCGCATTTGCTGTATATCGGCAGAAGAAAATAACACCATCTATTTGACAATTTTAGTGTTGTGCACAAAGTTATCCACAATCGAGTGCTGTTTTGTGTATAAGATTGTGAAAAGCCTGTAAACACTGGATTTACTCAACCTTCATATTGTGAGTGAAAAGGGGATAGTTTTTTCATGATTTAGTTGTGGATAATGTGTATAACATGGATAAATAATTGGGATTGTATGAGTTTGTACCTATGAAACGACGAAAACCGCGAAAATGCTACCATATTGCCTGCGTATTATCGACAGAATTAACTAACAATTTATACAGAGTTGTTGATATTTTTGTGGATAAATATAATTAGCTAATTTTTAGTTATTTTGGAATGATGTGTTTTCTTTTGCTTATGGTTGCGCTTACATTGCGGTCGCGCAAAATTTTTGCGTGAATTACTAGTCATGTTTTCGGTGAAAAAGTTTGCGATATGCGTTATCGTGAAACTATGACGCATACTTAAAACATATATCTCACCGTATAACGAATAACTCACGCAAAGTTTAAGTGTGAATGGAGGTTAACCAAGGAATGGAAAAGGAAACGATCATTCATGTAAGCTCGGTCAGCAAGTACTATGGCGCGAATAAGGCAGTGGATCGGGTATCCTTCAAAGTAAATGAAGGAGAGATTTTCGGAATTATCGGTACGCACGGTGCAGGAAAAACGACGCTGCTCGAAATGCTAATGGGTATTCGTATGCCAGACCAAGGAAGCATCCGCATATACGGCCACGATGTGGTTCATGATGCAGAACGGTTGAAGGAAGATATTGGGATTCATTTGCAAAGCACGTCCTTAGTCGATAAAATGAATGTTCGCGAGGCAATGGAGCTTTTTCAAGGCTTCTATAAACGGAAAAATAATTTGGATCGTATCATTGAACAATTTGGACTTAGCCCATATTCGGATAAATTAGTAAAGCGCCTGTCCGGCGGCTGGAGACAGCGCACAGCACTAGCAATTGCATTAGTAAATGATCCCAAAATCATATTTTTGGATGAACCAACAACGGGTCTGGACCCGCAAGCCAAAAAAGAATATTGGACTCTTCTTAAGCTGCTTAAGCAACAGGGGAAAACAATCGTTGTTGCTTCTCATGACATGGAGGAAATTCAAAGAAATTGCAATCGTGTTTGCGTTATGCGAAAAGGTGAGTTTATTACATGCGATAATCCCTCGTCGCTTATCGCACAGCTGCCAGGCGGCGGCATGACGATGGAAGCAGTGTATATGCATCACGCAGTTGAACTGAATAGGAGTGTTAGCGTATAAGGAAAATCAAAAATTAAGAAAAAGACATCACATGGATCTGTTTACTTCAAGGAGGGCTTTTTAGAAATGGATCATCGCGATCGCATCAAAAGTCCGTCAGTCGAGCGCAGGGAATTACTTGAATTAAGAATGGAGATGATTGCAACCCTAATAAATCAAATGAGCGAGGGGGGAAATAAGAAAGAGGAAATTCCGACGGAAAAAAAGCGCAAATGGTTCGGCGACTGCAACGGCATAATTAAACATCGTTCGTTAACTCATTTTGTTACTATGGTTCACCGTATGTTTACGTTATAATTTCATAGTATAATAGAATGATCTTGATTTAGCGGAGGTTCGCTTGTGAACGATTGTATCCCACTCATTGGTCAACAAATGCAAAGGATGGTTCAGCGGTTTTTTACTGCTGAGCCTCTTGCGCGATTTGCTGAGGTTTTTATTGAAGACAAGCTGGCTGAAACGATTCGATTTGGACAGATGACCGTCATTCACTATCGCATGTTTGGCGGTATTGGCGACGAAGTATACGAGGCTGCAGCTGCCGTAGAGCTGTTTATTTTGGCTTCGGATATTTTGGATGATTTGCAGGATCAGGACGCCCCGCATAAGGCATGGATGCAGGCTCCACAGCCTATTGCGATTCATGTCGCCTCATCGCTGCTAACGTTGTCCCAGCAAGCGATGTTGAGCTGTGCGACGAATGATGAGATGAGAATAGCGCTTATGGAAATGATGAATAGGCTGCTGCTTCAGTCAGCGAACGGTCAAATGCTCGACATTATGAATGATATTGCGGACGAGCAGTCCTATTTGGACATGGTTAAGCAAAAATCAGCGACATTGCTGCAGCTCGCTTGTATGACCGGTGTTATGCTTGCCGGCCAGCCCTGGAATAGCATAGTAGCGGAGTATGCGATTGAGATTGGCGTAGCTGCCCAAATTCAAAATGATCTTCGGGATTTGCTGAGATGGGATGATAAGAGCGATTTCCTCCAGTGCAAGCGTACGCTGCTCACTCTCTATTTAATAGAGAGCGAGGCAGACGAGGATCGATGGATTAAAGATTATTTCGAGGGTCGGCTTTCTATAGAGGAAGTAGCTATGAAGCGTGAGCTTTTTCTCGAAACATGCGAAAGAACCGGAACTATACTGTATGGTTCAGTCATGAGCAGGATGCACTACAATAGATTTGAAGAGTTAGTAGACACTATTCAGGAGATAGGTCCTTGGAAATCGACATTTTTACATATTTTAAACCAAAAAATTGCATAATTACAAACCACGCAAAAGTCATTTCGGTAAATACGAATCACTTTTGCGTTTATTGTCGATTCTATTCCTGTTATAGTAGAGAAGTAATATGATTTCAAAATTTTAGTAGAGAATCGGAGGAGTTAAAATGTTAAAAGAAGCGATTCGTCAGTTGGTAAGCAGTACAGAAAAAATGTCTATGGCTATGGGTGGACAATTGCAAGTTGCAGGTGTCTCTGCTGCAGAACAAAAAGCTCTTCTTGGTGAACTAAAGAACAAAAACGAAAAAAACAGCGGATACGCATACATGTGGAACTAGCATAATGATTTTGTCAGAAGGGAAGAGGAGTGCATGAGACAGAATTTTTTTAACCGCATTATAGCCATCCTCTTCCTGCTTGTCTTTCTAGCTTCTATTTTATATTTAACTGCAGTGATCGTAAGAATTCCTTCTATTGGTGCTGTACTGTTGGAGGAGACCGGTCACCGTTATTTTGTAAAGTCATTAGAACCAGCGGGACAAGCAGAAGTAAAAGGAATTAAAATTGGGGATCAAGTTTTAGAAGTGAATGGAAAGCCAGTTCAGGAGTTTGAAAATGTTAGAAAATATAATTCAATTGAATATGCAGATAATGTTCTAGTTTTACATAGGGATAATGGGACTCAAATGATTGAATTTCCGAAGGGATGGACAGGTGACCATTCGTTGTGGGAGCTGTTTATTCAATTATATATCCCTGGCGTTTCACTCATTATTTTTTGCGCTTTTTCAGGATTTTTGTATGCTAAACGGAGAAATGATACAGCAGCAATCCTGTTAATTTTGTTTTTTAGTTCTATTGGCTTGAGCTACTTTAGTTCTGCAGCATCAAGTCGCAGCGATCCGGTTGGACTTACTATTATTTATTTGGTTCTACCAAATATCCCATTGTTGTTTATGAGCTTTATGAATATCTTTTTGCAGAGATTTGATGTTCTTTTTATTAGCAAACGAGCATTGAATACGCTCTACGCTCTTGTTGGATTAGTTGGCATTGGAAGTTTGCTTTATATATGGACAAATCTGGCATCCAGCCATATTTATACTTATATCCAAATAGCCTATAGCAGCTCTGTGCTGGTAGGTAATTTTGTATGCGTTTATATGCTAATTCGAAAGTTTATTAATCATCGACGTACAAAGATGCATTCCTTGTTCACCATTACACTGATCTCTCATCTTGTAGCTTTTACTCCATTTGCATTATTGAATTTATTGCCTCAAATCATTGGCAAGGATCAGGTTTTGCCAGCTGCATTTACAGCTCTCTTCCTATTCGTTTTGCCAATCGTCTATTTTTATCTATCAACCTCGAATCAATTGTTTGACATCGATTTTATATTAACAAGATTTAAGTATTATACAGCGCTTGCATTAATCCCGTCTTTTATTGTATCCGCTCTTGTGACATTTGTAATAATAGGTGAGAATAATCCGTCATGGTCCGTATGGTTTGGCGTATTTTTTGTCATTTACGTCGGTATGACGTTATTTCTATATGCGAAGGAACAAATTGACCAGCGTTTCAGACCAAAGCTCTTTAAGGCGATGTACAGCTATCAAGACAGCCTTGACCGGTTCTCACGCAAGGTTGCGAGAGTAATGAAGCAAGCCGATTTGGAAGCGGTTCTGATGCAAGAAATTTCAGACCTGCTGCCGGTAAAACGAATTGATTTTATGATCGTGGAGCAATCGGAGAATACCGTATATCCGATTGGAGAGCACCCTGAGGAGCTCATCACTGCAGAGTTTTTGCTTGGGACGGTAAATTCCCTTCAAGTTGGCGAATTAATCGAACTGCCTTACGGCTTAGGTCTTGTTATAGGCAGACAGCGGTCAAGACACCATATTTTATGGATTGGGATGAAAACGAACCATACCCGTTTTAACTCGGATGAGCTGCGTTGGCTAAAGACGATGTCCAGCTACGCGAGCATCGTATTTGAGAACTTGTATTTAATTGAAGGTTTGATCGAGGATCTGGAGTCTGAGGTTCGCAAAGAGCATTCTACATCGCCTTGGGTGCTTCGACTGCTGTTCTGTCTTTCTGAGAACGAGAGAAGAAAGCTTGCTGCGGATTTGCATGATTCTGCGCTTCAGGATCAGCTTCTATGGTACCGAAAGCTTGAGTCCATTATGATGGACTATCCGATTTCTGATAATCTGGAGCGTGAGCTGGAGGACATCAAAGAGGGACTGCTAGATGTCATCCATCAGATTCGCGAAACCTGCAATGAGCTGCGGCCGCCTCTTCTGAAAGAGATGGGCGTTGTTGAGGCTGTTGAGTCGATCATTGAGCATACGCAAATGCGTGTGAACTTTGCAGTTGATTTCCGTGCAAATGCATTCTGCCGTCCACTGAACGAGGAGCAAATTACAGCTATTTATCGTATCGTGCAAGAATTGTTGCGCAATGCGGACAAGCATTCACAGGCAAAACTAGTTACTCTCGAGCTCGAGCTACGTAAAGGAACGATATATTTCCGATATCAGGACGATGGAATCGGAATGGATGTCAATCAAATGATTGTTTCTTTTGAGCATATGGGCTTGTCGGGTATTAAAGAGCGGGTGACAGGTCTAGAAGGTGACATCTCATTTTATTCGGAACGCGGTAACGGCCTAGAGGTTGTTATTTTGTTGCCAGAAGACATGACAACCGGCAGATCGGAGAGGGGAATATCGCGTGATTCGTATCTTATTAGTTGATGATCATCCTTCCGTTGGGGAAGGAACAAAAAACATGATTGAGCAAGATGGTGAAATGTCGGTTTCGGTTGTTCTCTCAGCTATTGAAGCACTTGATATCGTGCAAATTGAGCGTTTTGATCTGATTTTGTGCGATTTGAATATGCCTGGCATTAGTGGATTAGAATTGACTAAGCGTCTAATTCAGCAGGATCCCGAACGCAAGGTCATTATTTATTCCGGTTACGAGATCGGATCACATTTTAATTTGCTCATTGAGTCAGGGGTATCCGGCTTTATATCCAAGACGGTATCCAGAGAGCAGCTGCACAACGCTATACGCAGCGCGATGCGAGGCGACACCGTTATTCCGATTTCGCTGTTAAAGCAGCTTAGACGTCATGAGGTTACCATTGGTCGTTCAGAAGTGACGATTGAGGATGTTTCCATCAACGAAAAAGAGCAAACGATTTTGCATGAGGTTGCTACGGGCATTAGCAACAAAGAGCTGGCAGCGATGCTGCATGTAAGTCAGCGAAATGTGGAATATCAGTTATCGCGCATTTTCGATAAGCTAAATGTACGCTCTCGCTCGGAAGCCATTAAAGAGGCGCAGCGCCTAGGCTTAATAAGCTTAGAGCAATACTAGATTCAAAATCGTTCCGTTGTTTATGAAATTAACCATTTATCAGATCAATAATAAACGGCAGATTAAGGAGCAATCCTTGATCTGCCGTTTTGTATGTGAGTTTGTCGCCTCTTAGGCTGTGCTACTGGTTATTGGCTCTTTCTAGTAAGCTAAGCATATATTTGTCCAACCGCTCGACCATTAATGCATCGGAAAGCCCAGTAACACCAAATGCTGGCCAGCCAGCATATACGGTAGGTGGTCCGAACAAAATATCGATCAAGGCTAAGAGTTCCCAATAGGGCTCATATTGGAAGGAAGGGCCGGCATGCTTCTTATAGGCAGTCAAAAATGTATCAGCGGTCTCTACATTGTACAGCTGGGCTAAATTTAATCGACAATGACCGATGTCTATGCCAGCAGGTCCCAGGCATGCGTTTACCCAATCGACAACACCGCTCACTTTGCCCAGTTCCCATAGCACGTTGGTCGGATGATAATCCCGATGAATAAAATTGTGCTTTACCTCAGGCTGCGGACCTTTTACAATCGCAATGACTTTTTCCCAAGATTCAGTAAAGGATGACCAAGAGGGAACCTGTAAGGTTGAAATGTCGTTATATGTGAAGTATGTCCACGGAAAGCGGTCGGCTTCAACCTTATGAATCTGAACGAGAGCTTCCGCCAAGCCATTGATCCACTTCTCCATACTAGGCGGCTGCAGCTCAACGGTACCAGGTAGATGTGTCATCAATACAGCAGGTATTCCGCATTCGTCGCCAGTCATGTCAAAAGCAAGGATTCGTGGTGTCGAAATACTCGCCTGCTCTGCCCATCGCAAGCTTTCTGCCTCATGATTAGGCAAATCCGGTTCTTCGCGCAGCCAATCCGCGTTGTCGAATTGCCGTAATACGACTTTTGATTCGACGTCATTCACTTGCAGTACGATGCTATGGACGATAGACGACATGCCGCCATGCAGGCGATGAATGGATTGAATGGCTGCCTGCGGGGGCACAGCATGGATTACCCACTGAAGCAAACGATCAGAAAGCTCATGTTTAAAATCAGCGTTCATCGAATATGCCTCTTTTCTTGGGTCTCGCTTTCGCAAAGGAATCCCTTACATATATTGCTCCCATTCCTCATAAGCGGCCGATAGAGCATTTTTGCGCGCTTCAATAGCAGCTTGGATTTCTTGAATTCGGATATAGTCATTAAAAATCGCAGGATCAGCAAGCTGCTCCTCTAGCTCTGTTATTTTCTCCTCTAGAGAGGCGATTTCTTGCTCCAACCGCTCGAGCTTGCGCTGCTTTGCGCGCTCCTCCCGTTTCGCTTGCTTGTCAGCCTCGTAGGAACTGACATTGTCGGAAACAGCTGCAGATTTCGAGTTTGAAGCTTGTTTTGACAGCGCCTCAAGCCGAGCTTCCTCGATTTCATTTTTTTTCTCTATCATTTCGTCATAATTTCCTAGGAAATGATCCGTGCCTGACGGTTTAAGTTCGACAATTCGTTCTGCCATCTTGTTCAGGAAGTAACGGTCATGTGAAATAAAGAGCAGAGTTCCTTCATAATCAAGCAAAGCGGCTTCAAGCACTTCCTTGCTGAAGAGATCAAGATGGTTCGTAGGCTCGTCCAAAATAAGCACATTGGCGCCAGCAAGCATCAACTTGGCTAGCGAAACACGTGCTTTCTCACCGCCGCTCAGCGATGAAATCCGTTTCAGCACATCTTCGCCGCTGAACAAGAAGTTGCCGAGAACGGTTCGGATACGAGCTTCCTCCATATGGGCATAGCTGCCCCAAACCTCTTCAAGAACGGTGTTTTGGCCGTTCAGCCTCGTTTGCTCCTGATCATAATAGCCGAGCTTTACATGGGTTCCGAATCGAATCGTTCCTGTTGTGGGCTCGTTCTGACCGACGATCACCTTCAGCAGCGTAGATTTTCCAATACCGTTTGGCCCAATCAATGCTACAGTCTCGCCACGAGTAAGCTGGAATGAGACATTGCGGAAGATCGGCGAGTCTTTGCCGGGAAAAGTAACGGAAACATCCGTTACAGCCAGTACATCCTTGCCGGTCTGACGTTCGATTTCAAAAGTAAAATGAGCCTTCTTCAGGTCACCCTGCGGCTTGTCGAGACGGTCCATTTTGTCCAAAGCCTTGCGCCTGCTTTGCGCTCGTTTTGTTGTCGAAGCACGCACAAGGTTGCGCTGAACGAATTGCTCCATACGCGAAATTTCATCCTGCTGCTTCTCGAACTGCTTCATATTGATTTCGTATTCGGCAGCTTTCAGCTCCATATAGCGACTATAGTTACCGGTGTACCGCTTGGACGTATGACGTTCGATTTCAATAATGGTTTGAGCGAGAGCATCTAGGAAGTAACGGTCATGGGATACGACTAGGATCGCTCCCGAATATCCGCGCAAATAAGATTCCAACCATGTTAATGTCTCAATATCGAGATAGTTGGTAGGCTCATCAAGCATGAGCAAATCAGGCGCTTGAAGCAAAATGCGGGCGAGTGCGAGCCGTGTCTTTTGCCCCCCGCTTAAAGTTGCAATTAACGTATCGGGCGGAAAGCTCCCAAAGCCCATCCCGTGAAGGACGCTGTTTATACGGGTGTTGATTTCGAAGCCGCCTTGCTCGCGGTACCAGTCTGAGCGCTTGGCATATCGATCGAGTGTATCGGCATAACGCTTCTCATCTTCATGCAGCGCCGGATCAGCAATTTTGACTTCGAGGTCGCGAAGCTCTTGCTCTGCTTCGATTAAATGGGAAAAAACGGCGCGCATTTCCGCCTCGATCGTCCGATTGGATTGCAAGCCGCTATTTTGAGCGAGATAGCCGATTTTGGTTTCTTTCGCTTTGTGGATCGCGCCAGAATCAGCGGACATTTCGCCAGCGATAATTTTTAGAAGCGTTGATTTGCCGGCGCCGTTAACGCCTACGAGACCGATTCGTTCCCGTTCCTGTACCTGCATAGAAATATTGGATAATACGACATTTACGCCGTAGCTCTTCGTTACGTTAGAAACTTGCAGCAGCATTTTGAAACCTCCAACAAAAAAATTGTAAAGAACGTATGCTTTCACTACTCAACAGTGTACCATAAACGAGCGCTAACATTGGCGAAAGTTGCATAACAGTGGTAAACTACTATTAATGAAAGAAAATGATGGGATGCAGAATAGGTGAATGCTTTTGGCAGAGCAAAATCAACTTGACGATAAAGCTTATATACGCAATCAGATGGCAATGAAGCGAAACAGCTTGTCATCGGAGCAGCGGAAATTATGGTCAGAGCAGGCATGCGCGAACGCGGAAAAATGGCTTGAGAAATATAATGCTGCAGCTCTGATGGTTTACGTCTCTTTTCGGAGCGAGCTTGATTTAACCAAACTCATTGAATGGTGCTGGCGAACAGGCAGAGATGTAATCGTGCCAAGATGCGTCGCAACTGATCGATCGATGACGCTGCATTATTTGCGCAGCTTTGACGACCTTATGCCTGGTGCCTATGGCATCATGGAGCCTAATCCCGCTGTTACACTGCCGATCGACGATGGTTACGTACCAGATATCGTATTGGTTCCGGGGCTCGCCTTCGATCGACAAGGAGGACGTTTAGGCTACGGCGGTGGATATTATGACCGATTTGCGGAAGCGGCAATTAGAAGTGCCAATATCAATAATGCGACAAAAACGTTATGGATAGGCGTGTCATATGAGGTACAATTCATTGATGATGTCCCTACATTGGAGCATGATCTCAAAATGGATGGATGGATAACGGAATCAGGCATTTTTATGCTTTAACAAAAAATAGAGGCAAGCTATAATAACGAAACGGCTTACACCTTCACCTGGTGCAGCAGTCGTTTACGCTAGAGGGAGCGATAGAGGTGGAGCTGACGCATTTTAACGAGCAGGGACGGGCGCGGATGGTAGACATCTCTGAGAAGGAAGTCACTTCTCGCACAGCGGTTGCCCAAACCAAAGTAACGATGAATCCGGACACATTAGCACAAATCAAAGCAGGCAAGGTAGGGAAAGGCGATGTGCTGGCAGTCGCTCAGGTTGCAGCAGTCATGGCCGCCAAAAAAACAGCTGATTGGATACCAATGTGTCATCCGCTCCCGCTCACAGGCATAAATGTAGTATTCAGCGATAATGGAACGGATGAGCTTTACATAGAAGGCACGGTAAAAACGACTGGAAAAACCGGTGTCGAAATGGAGGCGCTGACAGCTGTATCAGCCGCCGCTTTAACGGTGTACGACATGTGCAAGGCGCTGCAAAAGGATATGGTTATTGGACCTACGCAGCTGGTTTCCAAAACGGGCGGCAAAAGCGGTGATTACCGAATTTCGTCAAACCCATGAGCGGACTAGGGATGGGAGGAATGGTAAATGCGGTGGAAGGTAGCAATATTAACAGCAAGCGATAAAGGCTCACGCGGGGAACGTGAAGATACAAGCGCGCAGGTTATTCGTGAGTTAATTGAGGAAGAGCTTGGCGGAGAAATTGTCGATTACCGTATTGTGCCGGATGAGCAGGATGAAATTATGGCTGCTATCATAGAAATGACCGAGTATTTCCATGCTGATCTTGTGCTTACAACAGGCGGAACAGGTCTTGCCGAGCGCGATATTACACCTGAAGCGACGCTGAAGGTCATTGACCGCGCTGTTCCGGGACTTGCGGAGGCGATGCGGATGGGAGCGCTCCAAAAGACGAGAAGAGCGATGCTCTCCAGAGGAGTCTGCGGTATTCGAGGCAGCTCGCTTATCGTGAACCTGCCAGGAAGTCCGAAGGGCGTACACGAGAGTCTGATGGCGATCATGGATCAATTGCCGCATGCTTTGGGCATTTTATCCGGACAGCTGGGGGAGCATAGCTTATGAGTCAAAACCTTGAGCATGCAGAGGACGGAACAGAGCAGCTTGGCACCACTATACTTAGAGAAGTGTCCGTATATGATGCGATTGGAATGCGGCTTGCCCATGATTTGACGCGCATTATTCCAGGCCAGTTCAAGGGTCGTTTATTCAAAAGAGGGCATGTCGTAGTGGAAGCCGATATTCCGAGCCTCCTCGATATCGGTAAAGAGCATATTTATGTTATGGAGCTTGGCGAGAACGAGCTCCATGAGGATGATGCAGCGATTCGCATGGCAGAGGCTCTATATGGGGATCAGTTGATATTATCTGAACCGCATGAGGGGAAAGTTAGCATAAAGTCTAATATGCTTGGCTTAGCATCTATAGATAAAGGCATTGTTGATGCCATTAACGAGCTAGGAGAAATTGCGCTGGCTACGATTAAGACAAATACGGTCGTCAAGCCAAGGCAACAGCTTGCGGCAACGAGAGCAATTCCGCTTGTAGTGTCGAAAGCGAAGGTGGAGACGGTAGAGAGGCTTGCTGCCGAATACCGTTTGGCTAACGGTGGAGCGTCGCCGATTCAGGTACGCTCCTTCCGAAAAATCCGCGCGGGATTGTTAACGACCGGCGGAGAAGTTTTTAATGGCAGAATTGAAGATAAATTTGGTCCGGCCGTAAGAAGCAAGCTGGAGGAGCTTGGATCAGAGGTTGGGGAGCAGCGATTCGCGCCTGATGATCGACAAACAATTGTCAAGGAAATACACTATTTGCTTGAGCAGCGGTATGATATGATACTAGTAACAGGCGGAATGTCGGTAGATCCCGACGATCGCACGCCAGGCGCGATTAAAGCCTCTGGGGCGGATATCGTAAGCTATGGAACGCCGATGCTGCCAGGTTCGATGCTGCTCATCGGATATTTGAACGGAGTGCCAATAATGGGCTTGCCGGGCTGTGTCATGCATGATCCGTATACGTCTTTCGATGTGCTGCTGCCTCGTATTTTGGCGGGGGATACAATCGTTCGTGAAGATATTGTGAGCATGGGATACGGCGGGCTTTATGGCTGCTAGTGTATAACGCTTACGAGGTAGCATTACTGCGTAAAGCTTTGAGGAGGTAACATCATGTCAGGAATAGGTGCAACGGGTATTATTTTGCTCGTCTTGGTTGCTTTGCTTTTGTTTGGACCGAACAAGCTGCCAGAGCTTGGACGTGCATTTGGGCGGACGCTGCGTGAATTTAAAGCAGGAGCAAAGGATATCATGGATGACGACGATCGCAAGGACAAGGATTCAAGCCGTGTTGAAGTGAATCGCTCGGAAAATATCGAGAAAGACAATAAGCGGCTTCCGGACTAATCGGGCCCGCTTTTTTCTTGAACAAAAGGGTGTAAACGCTAAGCGAAGGAGGTAAGTGCAGGTGGGATCGGAAGCAAACAACCACTCGGACCAAAAATCACGCAAGGCGCTTCTGCGCGAAGAAGGGCTTATGCCGCTTCTAGAGCATCTCGGCGAGCTGCGGAAACGAATCGTATATGTGCTCATTATACTAACCTTAGGCTTAGTCGTTGGGCTAATACTCGCGCAGCCTACCTATAACTTTCTAATGAGCCAGAAGCCAGCCAATACGATTTCCTTACATACGTTCTCGCTTTGGGATGGTATCGGCATGTATATGAAATTTGCATTTGTTATCGCCTTGATTTTGGCATTGCCTGTTATTGCCTATCAGCTATGGGCATTCGTAAAGCCGGCATTGCGAAAGAACGAGCAGCGCTCCACATTGAAATATGTTCCTTTCGCTCTAATCATGTTTTTGATCGGACTGGCGTTTTCGTATTTTGTTGTGTTTCCGCTCGCGTTCAACTTTACAAGAACGGTCTCGCAGCATTTAAACCTTGAGGAAACGTATGGCATCGCTCAATATTTTACGTTTATGTTTAACTTATTGATTCCTATATCGCTCCTATTCGAATTGCCGCTTGTTATTATGTTTTTGACGGCTATTCGTTTGGTAAATCCGAAGCGGCTGCGCAAAATGCGTCGCCTTGCCTATTTCATTATGGTGCTTATCGGAGTTATGATCACGCCGCCAGATTTCATCTCCGATATTTTAGTGGCGATCCCGTTGATCATTTTGTATGAAATTAGCGTATTTCTATCCGGAACGGTGTATAAAAAGCAGCTTGCGGCAGATGCCAAATGGGAAGCGGAGTATGGAGAATCACCTAATCATGCTTAGAAGGAAGAAGAGGAAATTTCTCTTCTTCTTTTTTTGTTGACAAAACAAGCCTGCCTGCGCAATAATTAAACAATCGTTTAAAACAGTTGTTTAAATAGAGAGCGGGAGTGGATAAAGATGAAACATGCACTGCAAGCATTTATGAAAAGACCGACTACTTGGGTGGGCATTATTACTGCTCTGATGTTCCAAGTTATATTCTCGGTGATATGGATGACGGGCTATAACGGCGTCACTGATCGCGTGGATCAATTGCGAATTGCGGTTGTGAATGAGGACCAGCAAATGGGTCAACAGATTTCAAGCGGATTAATTCAAAATTTGCCTTTTGACATGAAGAAGGTAGACAGCTTTGAAGAGGCAAAGCAACTGCTTGACGAGCGTGAGCTTCAAATGGTTGTTGTCGTACCGGCAGATTTCTCGCAGAAGGCGGCTGCGGCGGACGGTACAGCATCCATTCGATATATCATTAATGAATCTAATCCTGCGCTTATCAAAAGCATTATGAGCGGAGCGGCTGCTCAAATTACAGCAGAGGTTAATCGTCAGGCTGTTACAGGCGGCATTCAATCGATGCTTGGCAACATGAGCATGCCTGCTGAGCAAGCGGCGGCAGCGGCTCAAGGCTTGTCGCAGCGCGTTACGTCGGATATTCAGTCCACGAATGCAGTTCAAGGAATGAACAATCAGATGGTTCCGATGATGATGGTGCTTGCGTCCTATGTTGGAGCCATGATCATGGGCATGAATTTCGAGCAGTCTTCGATGGCTGCAAGCGCTGCTGTCGGCAGATGGCGCCGGTTCGGTGCTAGAAGCATCATTAATATTGCGGCTGCTGTGCTTGTATCATTGGTTGGTTCGACCTTGCTTGCTTCATTAGGCGGCCAAATGGATCAAGGCTTCCTTCACATTTGGTTGTTACAGCTGCTGTTCCTGCTAACCTTCATTTTCGTATCCCAGATGTTTCTATACTTGTTTGGGATGGCGGGCATGCTGTTTAACATTATGTTTTTGTCGGCGCAGCTTGTTACTTCAGGCGCCATCGTACCGCGTGAATTGTTGTCGGATTTCTACGTCAAGCTAGGCGATATCCTTCCGGCTACCTATGCGGTAGATGGAACGATGAACATCTTGTTCGGAGGTCCGGCTGCAACGCCTGACGCACTGAAGCTCATCGTTATCGCGATTGTCGCGTTTGCAGTCAGCGTACTTGCTGTAGCGATAAAGCGGCAAGCTGTTCATCAGCAGCAGCCTTCAGCCGTTATTGCCGGTCAGAGACAGTAAAGCGAAGCTTGGTCTTGCTGTTTGTCCAGAAATACATCAAAATAAAAGAAATAGGCTTTCATGGAGGAAGATCATGACAACAGGAGACGCGGATATAAAAATCAGAATACTGTTAGCTGCCAAAAAGCTGTTTGCAAAGTACGGCTTCGAAAAAACGACCGTTCGGCAAATATGCGAGGAGGCAGGAGCTAACGTCGCGCTCGTGTCGTATCATTTTGGCGGGAAAGAAAATATGTTCGGTGCATTATTCGAGACTTTTTTTCCCAATGATCAAATCGCCAAGATTGACCCCTCCCTTGATCCTGTGAAAGGTGTAAATCTCATTATTCGCGAGGTAACAAGGTTTCGTTATAGCGACCAACAGCTGATCAGTATCATCCAGCAGGAAATCGTCATGAATACGGAACGCATTCAGAAAATCCGCAAGCATGTCATGCCGATGTGGAAGCTGCTGAGACACTGGCTAAAGCAAGGTGAAGAACAGGGATTGTTCCATTTCCGCTCGCTGGATACTGCATTGATGTCTATTGTCGGCGCCTTATTATTTCATAGACATACGGATTATTGGACGATATTGCTTGAGGAAGAGCATCCATCGTTTGAGGCGTTGAGCGAGGATTTGACTACATTCATTATGGGCGGCCTTCAATATAAGGAAATATAGCAAAAATCAACAAATACCGTACGCGAGAAATCGCTGTGCGGTATTTTTTTAAGAACAGCCAGCCTTCTATTATTGTCTAACTGTTGATACAATTTATAAGCATGCAAAAGGCAAACGACTGCCTGCTTTATGGCTGAAAGGCGAAGAATGCCTGCTCAGTGCGGAACAAACGATGAAAAATATTTGTGACGTAAGTTTGGTGCAAGCAATAGAATGAGTCAGGAATGAATGTTGTCCCTTTGGGTATAGTGTAAATTATCGGAAAATTAAAACCAAGCACTTGAAATTAACTTTGAAAATGAGTATGATAAAAATAGTTGTTAGCACTTGAAGGTTACGAGTGCTAACGAGAATATAAGAAGTAAAAATTTTGAAGGAGGCTATTTTCAATGATCAAACCTTTGGGTGAACGCGTATTGATCGAAGCAATCGCGAAAGAAGAAACAACCGCTAGCGGTATCGTATTGCCGGATTCGGCGAAAGAAAAGCCGCAAGAAGGCAGAGTAGTAGCAGTTGGCAGCGGTACGCTGAAAGATGGCGTTCGTATTGCTTTGGAAGTTAAAGAAGGCGACCGCGTTCTTTTCTCCAAATATGCGGGTACTGAAATCAAATACGAAGGCAAAGAGTATTTGATTATGAAAGAAAGCGAAATTCACGCGATTTTTGAATAGCAGCCCGATTAGGGTCACATAGAAGGCAAGACATAGCAGTTCTACTTAAACTATTTTGGGAGGTTTTACGTTAATGGCTAAGGAAATTAAATTTAGTGAAGACGCTCGTCGCGCAATGCTGCGCGGAGTTGACGCTCTGGCAAATGCAGTTAAAGTAACACTAGGTCCAAAAGGCCGCAACGTTGTACTTGAGAAAAAATTCGGAAGCCCGCTCATCACGAATGACGGTGTATCCATCGCGAAAGAAATCGAGCTGGAAGACGCTTTTGAAAACATGGGCGCTCAACTCGTTAAAGAAGTAGCTACAAAAACAAATGACGTAGCAGGTGACGGTACTACTACCGCAACTGTTCTTGCACAAGCGATGATTCGCGAAGGCTTGAAAAACGTTACTGCAGGCGCTAACCCTATGGTTATCCGCAAAGGTATCGAGAAAGCCGTTAAAGCTGCTGTTGAAGAGCTGAAAGTGATCTCGAAACCAATCGAAGGCAAACAATCGATCGCTCAAGTAGCTTCGATCTCGTCTGCTGACGATGAAGTTGGCCAACTGATTGCAGAAGCAATGGAAAAAGTGGGCAACGACGGCGTTATCACTGTAGAAGAGTCGAAAGGCTTCGTTACAGAGCTTGAAGTGGTTGAAGGTATGCAATTCGACCGCGGTTACGTGTCCCCTTACATGATTACAGACACAGACAAGATGGAAGCGATTCTCGACAACCCTTACATCCTGATCACTGACAAAAAAATTACGAGCATTCAAGAGATCCTTCCGGTTCTTGAGAAAGTCGTACAATCCGGCAAACAATTGCTAATCATTGCTGAGGATGTTGAAGGCGAAGCTCAAGCTACACTAGTAGTGAATAAACTTCGTGGAACATTCACTTGCGTAGCGGTTAAAGCTCCAGGCTTCGGCGACCGTCGCAAAGCAATGCTTCAAGATATCGCTGCTCTTACAGGCGGCCAAGTGATTACAGAAGAACTCGGCCTTGAGCTGAAATCGACTGGTGTAGAATCCCTAGGTTCCGCTCGTCAAATCCGTATCACTAAAGAAACAACAATCATCGTTGATGGCAGCGGCAACTCCGCTGACATCGTTGCTCGCGTGAACCAAATCCGCGCTCAACTGGAAGAAACAACTTCCGACTTCGATCGTGAGAAGCTTCAAGAGCGTCTTGCAAAATTGTCAGGCGGCGTTGCAGTAATCAAAGTCGGCGCAGCTACAGAAACAGAATTGAAAGAGCGCAAGCTCCGCATCGAAGATGCCCTCAACTCCACTCGTGCAGCGGTTGAAGAAGGTATCGTATCGGGCGGCGGTACAGCCCTCATTAACGTATATAACGCTGTTGCTGCTGTTAAAGCAGAAGGCGACGAGCAAACAGGCGTAAACATCGTTCTTCGTTCCCTTGAAGAGCCGCTTCGCACAATCGCAGCTAACGCAGGCCAAGAAGGCTCCGTTATCGTTGAGCGTTTGAAAAACGAAAAAATCGGCGTAGGCTACAACGCAGCTACCGGCACATGGGTGAACATGTTCGAAGCTGGTATCGTTGACCCTGCTAAGGTAACACGTTCGGCACTACAAAACGCAGCTTCCGTTGCGGCTATGTTCTTGACAACTGAAGCCGTTGTTGCTGACAAACCTGAGCCGAAGGGCGCAGGCGCTGGCATGCCAGATATGGGCGGCATGGGCGGTATGGGCGGCATGATGTAATCGCATCATCAAAACCCTTGATTTATCTGAGATTAGAGGACCCTTCGGGGTCCTTTTTTTGTTTAAGGTAACGAAAAGGTAGCATTCCTTGCAAAATAACACAGAGAAAATAAAGCTTTAGACTGACGGTGTGTCAAACTAACTGGCAGGATAGCGGTAATGACTTGTAGAAATAAGAGGAAACTATGAATCGATAAACGAGATCCTATATAAAGGAAGGATGTCAGATGAGGTGTGAAATGCAATATTTCATTGGTATTGTCCCACCAGACGAATATAAAGAGCAAATTGCGCTGTTTCGTAATCGTTGGACAAGTAATCGTCTCAAGGATGTTGTGGAGCCTCACATTACTGTCAAGGCGCAAGGTGGACTTACGGAAGATATGCGCTGGCTTGATAATATAAGGGAAACCTGTGCCTCAATCCAATGCTTTCAGTTATCATTCGTAGAACCAGGAACGTTTGGGAACGCTGTTACATTCCTTAGCGTTGAATCGGATGATGTATATGATTTACATAAGCGACTGGTGGGTACTGTATCACCGTCACCTGAACTAATCGAACGATACTTTGAATTGGATCGCTTTCATCCTCATTTGACCTTGGGCCAAACCTATTGGGGGATGAATGAAGTGGAGATTGAAGACATGAAACTCTCAGCGATTTACGCCTTAGCTCCTTTTCCGACCATTAACGTAAAATATGTTCGGGTATATAAAGAAATTAATCCGAACAAATACATACCTTTTGAAGATATCCAATTTGGTCGCTAATATCTATATCCAGTAACATTCAGTATAAACAAGAAATGACTCAGCTATGGGTATGGATATTTAACGTGGTCACAGGTGATTGCATGCGAATGTTAATGAAAAATGGGCGGCATGATGGAATAAGAGGCTTGAGTCCTTGCGTAGCAAGGACTCTCTTTCAAAAATACATCGGATGCCCACATTTTGACCACATGATGTAGAATGAAGACACCTTAGAGAATGTAGGATTAAATCCTAAAATTCTCTAAGGTGCTTTTACTTATATAAGTATAGATAGAATTCTTTGAAATTGAGTTATGCTAATGCACAAATCAATATGACTTAAGAGTCCCTCAAAATGAGCAGCTCTCATACAATCTTATGCTTATACCACGCTTCTCCCTTAAATCGTAATCCAAAGATGATGCCTCGTATTGCCCATTCCGTAACCATTGCGATCCATACCCCCATGACTCCAAGCTGAAGTGAAATTCCCAATATGTAGCCAAGAATGACTCGGAATAGCCACATGGTGAGCAGCGAAGTAATCGAAGTGAATTTCGAATCGCCGGCCGCACGTAGAGCAGAAGGCAATATAAAGCTCAATGACCAAACGATAGGCTGAGCTATAGCGATTAATAGAATGAGCTGGAAGACGTCTGATACGATTGATTCAGGTGGCGAATACAGGTTAACTAGCCATGGGAAAATGAGCAATAAGATTGCAGTAATCAACACGAAGAAGACACTTGAAAGTCCTAGGAATGATTTAATAAACTTTCTTGCATCGGCGATATCTCTTCTCCCCATGCATTGTCCAACGACTGTAACAATCGCAACACTTAATGCCGTTCCGCCGATTTGGAATAGCATCGATAATGAATTACTAATTGCATTGACCGTAATCGGCAATGTGCCGAGCTGAACGATATAGGTTTGCGTAAGCAATTTACCGCCATTGAAGAACAATTGCTCCGCTGCAAAAGGGAGACCAATAAACATGATTTTTTTCAATAATGGAACATGCAATTTAAGTGCGTTTTTAAGCTTAAAGCGTAGTGTATGATTGTAACGTAAAAGATAAATCAGTGATACAACAGCCCCTAGTACACGTGCGCTAATTAAGGAAATAGCTAGTCCAAGGACACCCATATCCAAAATGGTAATGAATAATAGGTTCAAGATAAAGTACGACAAGTTTAGTATGACAGACAAGACTAGACAAGCTTTTGTCTCAGACACACCTCGCAAGGCTCCGACAACACCTTGATAGATTGCGAAAAAGGGATAGGAGATACAACTGCCAATTAGAAATATTTTCGCATTAGAGATAACATCAGGATCAGCACTGCCAAATAAAAGGTCTATAATAGTGGAATGAAAAATGATAACGAGCGCGCATATTACGATGGAAAGCGTAGCGACAGATGAGATCGCCTGAGTTGCGGCACGAGATGCCTGCTCTTGGTTTCGACTGCCTGTGTATTGAGCGACAATTACAGTTCCACCTGTTGAGATCGCAATAAACACGCTAATAATGAAAATGTTTACCGATTCGACCATGCTCACTGCACTAACTGCTTCAACGCCTGAGGAGCTGATCATTGCTGTATTCAAAATGCTGATTAATACAATGAAGGCAGAATCAACGAAGATCGGAATAATCATCGAAAATATTTGTTTATAGTCCATCGATGCTCCTGTGAAATATTTATTCAGCAGGGAGATAATTGAAATTTTCAAGCGAGTATTCATTTTTAGCATCATATCATCTCGTTTCAGTCGAACTCATCTAACAATTGACAAAAATAAAGCCAAATATAGAACTGCAGTTCTATTTTTGACTTTATATTGAACAGAATTAATCTTGAATGGCTCCACGTTTCAGTACATTCTCGACTTTATGTAAATGAGCTTGAATTAGCTGGCTGGCAAGCGCGCTATTTTGAGCTAATATGGCATCATATATGGATTGATGATCTTTTAAGAGCAGTGTGGCAGACGACTTGTCCTCGAAAAACCACAGCTGACGAGTTTTTCCTATTGTCTCGGTTAGCTTACAAGTAAGTGAGCTCATTAATGTATTAAGAAGCTCATTATGTGAGGCAGCTGCTATAGCTAGATGAAATTCGATATCCGCATGTTCGCTCATCTGCGTAGTGTTCATTTCCAGCGCTTGCTCCATTTGTTCAATAATTTGCTTTAGCCTCTCGAGATCCTTATCGTTCCGACGCTCGGCAGCGAATGCAGCACTGCCGCTTTCAAGCCAAATACGAACTTCCAGTATCTCTTTTACATTTTCCGATTCCTCGAATGGATCACGCGAGTTGCTTTGTGAGGCAGGCAATACTTTATTGATAAAGGTACCTCCGCCATGCTTAACATCTATCCAGCCTGTAGCCTTTAATGCGCTCAATGCTTCACGAATGGTGGAGCGACCTACTCCAAAGGAGGTACTAAGGTCAACTACGGACGGTAGTTTTTGACCAGGCTGTAAGAGACCGTCCTCAATTTGTGAAAGAATGGCTCTTCGCACAAGCTCATGTCCTTTTTCAGTTTCTACCTTTATCGGCTGCATAGAGCTTTTAACCTCCCGAAGATACAACTATAGACTATACTGTACAACTTTATTACACTATAATCAACATAAAGTCATCAGATGACCTGCTCACTTTTGCGATGGAGGAATCGATCATGTTGAATGAAGCTGTAGTTAAACAAATGCGAGAGATTGTAGGAGAAAAGTTTTTTCGGACAGATCAGGAGGCGTTAATCGCACATTCCTATGATGGAACGCCGATGTTGCAGGCAATGCCTGATGGGGTTATTTATCCAGAATCAACAGAGCAAGTTTCAGAAATCATGAAAATAGCTAACAGCAATCTTATTCCAATTGTAACAAGAGGCTCGGGTTCGAATCTTTGCGGTGGTACAGTACCATTGCATGGCGGGATTGTGATGGTTATGCATTAAAAATCAAATGATTCCGGCAACATTAGAAGTATTGGATAATCCGACCATTCGGGTTGTTGATGATTTCGCGAAAATCGGTTTGCCGCTAGATATGGCCGCGATCCTCATTATTGAGCAGGATGGTGAACCAGAAATGGTTGAACGTGTGCTATTGAAAAAATATAACTTATTTGCAAGGAAGAGCAGGCGGATCGAATTGATGTAGCAGCGGATCGTGAAGAAGCAGAAAAGCTGCTTACAGCTAGATACAGCTCATTCATTGCCTATTAAAGGCTGTTTCCTAAGCAATTATCTGAGATGGAAGCTATTTTACATCCGCGAGTTCTAAGGGTGTAGTTGAGCGTCTCGGTACTTTTTATCCAGCAAAGGGTGAAGCAATCGCCAAAGTTGCGATGTTCCGCGGTTTAATTTGAGCTTTGATGAATGGAATGTATGGTTTCATTCGAACGAGGCAGATAAGCAGATTGAGCCTTGGTCTATTGGTGCCCCCGCAGCCGGAGGATATTTATACGTTTGAGGATGCGCTGCTTGTCGGCAGTATGTTGATTACACTATTGAAGCATGCGGATCGGGTCAAGATCGCCTGCTTGGCTCAGCTTGTCAACGTCATCGCGCCGATTATGACGGTGAACGGAGGCGGATCATGGAAGCAAACGATCTATTATCCGTATATGCATGCATCTGTCTATGGCAGAAGAATTAACGGTGTTTGCGATCAACCGCAGTCTGGAGGAGGAGCTAAGCTTAGAATGTGACATTAGGAGCTTCCCAGAATACGTCGTATTCGAGCATATAGTACTGGAAAACGAGAATTTAAAAGCGGTAAATTCGATTGAGGGGCAAGATGTAAAGGCGGGCAATCGACCGTAAAGGATAGCTTGTTGGAGGCGCGCCTGGCTAAGCACTCCTGGCATGTGATTCGATTAGGCAAGAGGAAGAACGAGCTGCTGTAAAAGGTTTGGATGAGTAGGGCACTTTGAGAAATTCAAACGTATATTTATAAGAAGAGACCTTTCACGAGTTCATTAAACTTGTGAAAGGTCTCTTCTTCTTTAAATAGAGAGCGCAAAAGCCAGCAGGGAAACCAACCTTTTCTACCAGATGATAAATAATGCAACCTTCATCGTAAATTTTTCCATATTCGGAAGGAGGCTAGTATTTTAAGATTGCTATTGCTAGGTATTGCTAGGGAAGGAGATGATCACAAAGAAATTGTTGTAAGCGATTTCAAGTAAACTTTTTTACTCGGAACCCTTTCATTCAAAAAAAGCGTCAAAATGCTCAATCCCAAATAACGCAATACGTTTTGCCATCCATTTTTTCCACAACATGCAGCTGCTAATCTCTTTCCACCCGCGTTTAATGAATCATTAACTGACTCCAAGGAGGTTTTATGATGTTTAAGCAAAAAGGTATAAAAAAGGCATTTAGCTCTGTCCTTTCATTTGCGCTTGTGCTTTCGCTTATCAGCGTTTTTCCGGCATCGACGGAAGCGGCGGATAATCCGGCAGTTCATTCAGCAGCAGCAGGTTCTGTCAACCTGCTGGACCCGTCCCTTTTTACGCCAGTGGCAGATGTGAATCTTAAAGTAAGCTCGGAGGACCCTAATCATCCGGGAGCAGACGCTCTGCGGACTGGCGGCAGCGGATATTGGCGAAATTCAAGCTCAAATGTATATATGAACGACTACTCGCCATCATCACTGGCTTTAACTCTTGACTTAGGCGCTCCCAAAACGGTTGATAAGCTGTACCTTGAATTACCGAATACCATCCCAAATATCCAAAGCAATGCGACTAGATTTGAGGTCTATTACTCCAATAACATCAGTTCATGGGAAAGCGCGCCTACGGTTGCCGATTCGGCGTACAATTACGACTGGAAAGGAAATGGCTGGACGCTGGCCGGAGGTACGGAAACGGAAGGCTTGTGGTCATTTGTTACATACAACGGACAACAGTGGGGATTTGATACGAAGACATTTTTGTATCCGTTTACAGCCCGGTATGTGATGATCAATACGGTGCTGGTTGGCCCGCGCGATTTGCGCGCGAACGATGACGCATCGAAGATGGGTTTATCGGGCCTGGCTATCTACGGCAAAGATGCGGTCAATAATGCGACTGTACTGGAACCTGCCAAAGCTACTTACAGTACATGGGATCAGACTGCTCCAATAACGACAACGATTAATTTTGCAAACGGACAAACTCTTGCCAGCATAACGAAAGGCGGCAATACGCTTCTTGCGGGTACGGACTATTCGTTATCGGGAAATACGGTAACATTCGAACTCCCTTATCTTGCTAAGCTGCCGCTCGGCACAAATGAGTTTGCGTTCCATTTTAACAACGGTAATCCATCCATATTCGCACTGGACGTAATAGCCCGCGGCTATGGCGCGAATCACAAAACCATCAAGCTGAACCCCATTGAAGGCGTGTCACCCTATAATATTTTGAGCGGCGCAATGGGTACTGACGAGCCGGTGGAAGGCGTGACCAAACGGATTAGGGATGCTTACCACGACTATTACGGCAATCAGCCTATGGCGACTGCAGCTGACGACCATATCACTAGCGTTTGGGACAGCACGCTTAACAAAAATGTGTTTAAGGTCAAGGCTGACGGCAGAGGCTTGAATAACGAATTTGAAGAGAAGGTTCGCGATGGCGAATACGCCCATAAAGGTGTTTTTGACCCGCAAAAAGGTTACGTTGTAGGCGGAGCGGCAATTACGGACAGGCAGAGAATTGAAATTCGCCCAAGCGAGGATTCAACCAACGATTTTACAGCGTATGAGGGCGACTTGGTTTCCTATGAATGGCTCTGGAATATTCCCGATGGAAATCAGTGGAACCAGTCGAACTTCAGACATCTTTTCCAGTTGAAAGCGACGAACGCGCATAAGAAGGATACATTGCCGGGCGGCAACGCTGGCGGTGAAAACGGTGCATATATTCTCGCGATTTCAATCTCCGGAACGACCAACAGGACGCTTGTTGTGAACCATAACCGTTATGACGGCGACAAGACGATGCTAAGAATTCCGTTAAAGGAAATCGACGGACACTGGATTAAGGTTGAGCTTGACGCGCTTATTTCGGACTCCGGCTGGTTCACCGTTAAGATTACGGATAAGGTTACCGGCAAAATATATACGTTTGACAATCCGGATGTTTTTCAACCATTCGCAGACAAAGGCGCAACCGACGGCGGCAAAGACTTATGGAGAAGACCGGAGAGAAGCGGCGGCTTTGAAACCGAATATCCCGCTACCTTTGATCAATATTTGCGTCCAAAATGGGGCATCTACCGCAGCTCTAATAATGGCACAAACTCTGCATATGATGCGGAGCTTCAGCTTTCGGATATTACGATAAGCAAGGCAGCATCAGGCCTATCCTCTGTGAACCTTGCGCTTAATAAAAAAGCGTATAACGTAGGCCCAACAGCGGGCGCTAACCCGGTTCAGCAGCAATCGGTAACGGCTAATGTATACGGAAATGCCAACAAGCTGACGAGCGGCGTGCTGCAGGACCCGAAGGTATGGCCGGTCACCAGCGTTACGAGCCTTGATCAAATTGGAAATTATTCATGGCTCGGTACCGATGGCGAGCGAAAAGGAAGCTTCGTAATCGACCTGGGACAAGCGATGGATTATAGCCAGCTAAGGCTGTTTGCAAAATCGACCAGGTTAAAAGGCGCGACCGTTTATGTCTCTGATGATTTGGGCAACCATACTACGGCTGCTGAATTCGACGCCATGACATTTACGCAAGTGGATAAAAAGACTGCCGACGGATACACGTTTGCTACAGGCAACAATGACGGAGGTACAGATGCGGAGGATAAATCATACCCGATAAACCTGGGCAAGACCTATCATTCCAGATATATCAAAGTAACGGTAGAGAACGCATCGGGAGGCAATGCAGATACGGATCTTACGGGGCCGCCGCGGCTTACACAAGTGCAGGTATTTAATGCGCCAACGCCTCCGCAAAATCTTAGGTTAGACATTAGCGGCTCAGCTAAAACGGTGAAATGGGAATCCAATGCTTCAAGCGAGGGCTACACGGTTTACAACGGCGAAGCGGTGCTGGCTGACTTAGCGGCAGGCGAGACAAGCTTTATTTTGCCTAGTGATGTGACTGATTTGTCCAATATTACGGTAAGGTCAAAGGGAACAGACACGTATTCCCGCAAGTTTATGATTTCGGCGCCAACGCTGTTGGTACCGGTTTTTGCGGAATCGGTATCGCTGAACAAGAGCAGTCTTTCAATCAACAAGGGCTCGTCCGAGCAGCTTGAAGCGACAGTATTACCTAGTAATGCTGCAAACAAAACGATCGTATGGCATTCAAGCGATGATGCTGTTGCAACCGTTGACCAAACAGGTCTCGTTGCAGGTATAAAGGAAGGCTCTGCAACAATTACGGCAACGGTAGAAGGTACAGCCATCAAGGCAGAAGCCGTGATAACCGTTACGAAGTCTAACGGTTCTACAGGGCCAGAAACAAATCCAGGCAGCTCGACACCATCGCCAACCGCTCCACCAACTGGCAATGCGGGCATTATCGATGTTGAAAAGGATGCAAAAGTAACGAAAGAAACAACAGCTGATGGAAGCTCGGCAACGAAAGTTGCTGTAAACGCAGAGAAGCTGGAGAAAGCATTGGCGGTTCCGAATGTGTTGATTGAAGTAAAAGGCAGCGATTCTATCGTTCATGTAGAGCTGCCTGGCAATGCCATTCAGAATGCGATCAGTAAGCAAGCCAATGCGGTTATACAGATTAAAGCGAATGGCGCAAGCTACGAGCTGCCAATAAGCTTGTTTAAAGAGCTGCCGAAGGATTCAACCGTAAGCGTTATGATTTCTAAAGTAACCGGTAAAGCCGGTGACGATATAAATGCTGCGGTCAAAAGCTTGAACGCGAAGCCAGTGATTTTGAATCCGATCGAATTTGTGGTCACGGTCAACGGCAAAGAAAGGACTGACTTCGGCAGCGTTTATGTCAATCGTACTATTAGCTTGGGTGCATTAACGGTAGACTCTAGCAAAGCAACAGCCGTATGGGTGGATTCGAACAATCAACTGCACTTCGTTCCTGCCATCGTTACAACGAAGGACGGATCCTCCGAGATTACGATTCGTTCGCCGCATAACAGCATATACACCGTCATCCAATCCGAAAAATCGTTTACCGATTTGCAAGGGCATTGGGCAAAAGCGGATGTAGAGCTGCTGGCGAATAAATGGATTTTAAACGGTAAAACCGATGAGCAATTTGTACCGGATGCCCAAATTACGCGTGCCGAGTTTGCGGCCATGTTGGTTCGTTCGCTTGGATTAACTGAAGTGAAGGCGGATGGATTCAATGACGTGAAGCCGAGCGATTGGTTTGCCGGAGCCGTAAGCACGGCGTTTAAAGCCGGATTGATCAACGGTTATGAGGACGGTTCCTTTAGACCAAACGCCAACATTACTCGCGAGCAAATGGTGGCGATGATGATTCGGGCGATAAAAGCGGGCGGCAAGGAGCTCCAGGGTGACCCGGCTTTATTAAATCGGTTCGCTGACCTTTCGGATATTGCCGACTGGTCAAGAGATGCCATTTCGCAAGCGCTGACAGCAGGTCTCATTCAAGGAATGTCAGACAAGACATTTGCGCCGGGCGAGCCTGCGACGCGTGCGCAAGCTGCCGTAACGCTGAAGCGTATGCTGCAATCACTGCAATTTATCAACTAATGTATGACAAGACCGCCAAGCTGCTTGGCGGTCTTTTATGATTTCAAATGATGAATGCGGAAGCTCAATCACATGCCATGTCATGATCGTGGAGCCCGCTAAAATCCATGTAAATTAACTTCTTCTTCATAAAAACGAGGCAGAACAAGCGATCAAAAAAACACTTTACAAAGCGCCTAGGCTATCATATATTTTACACATATAAAAAGTTTCCTCAGGCAAACTTTTTGTCCCCGAGTAAAATAAAATTTTTTTATTAATTTTTTTGCATATAGGCAAAATAATTTCCATAGATAAACACGGAGGTGAACGTAATGGCACTTGACCCAAATCGAAAAATTTCAAGAAGAAGCATTCTTAAAGTCGGAGCTGCCGGCCTATTAGGCGTGCTTGGAAGCAGTTTTCTAAATACAAGTGCATTATTCGGCAAGTCTGCCAGTGCGATGGGAAAGGATGAAATGCACCACACGCTCAAAGATCAAATGAAGCACGGGATGGCGCATGGTTACGACCCGGGAACGGATTCTACTCCGGGATTGGAAGCAGCAGTAAAAGCATTGACGGCATTCAACTATGGTGTTGTCAGTACCTCGCCAGATGGCAGAACGATTCGGGAATATGATATTCAAGCATGGGATGCCGAAGTGGAAGTAGCGAAGGGTCTCAAGTTTCCAGGGTGGACCTTCAACGGTACGATTCCGGGACCAACCTTGCGTTGTACGGAGGGCGATATCATCAGGATCAAGTTCGGGAACGGCTCAGCGCACCCGCATTCTATTCATTTGCATGGTATTCATCCAACCCATATGGACGGCATGGAGCCTGTTCCGTCAGGAAGCGAGTTTGTGTATGAATTTGAAGCGAAGCCAGCAGGGCTGCAGCCGTATCACTGCCATGTTCCACCGCTGGCCAGACATATTCACAAAGGTCTTTATGGTCAATTTATTATTGATCTTAATAAGCCAAGGAAGCCAGCAAAAGAGTTAAGCATGGTGATGAATGGCTTTGACTTGGATTTAGATGGCGAGAACGAGGTATATACGGTAAATGGCTACGCATTTGCTTACCAATCCAGACCTATTCAAGTGAAAGCGGGAGAGCTGGTACGAATTTATATCAGCAATCTAACTGAATTTGATCCGATTAATTCCTTTCATTTGCATGCTAATTTCTTTCATTATTATGCGACTGGAGCTGATCCGGATGCGAGGCCTTACTATACGGATACGATTATGCTTTGCCAAGGGGAGAGAGGCATCATTGAAGTGACGTTCCCTTCTCCAGGAAAATATATGTTCCATGCTCATCAGAGCGAGTTCACAGAGCTCGGCTGGATGGGATTTTTTGAAGTCGTATAACAAGAGGGGGTGTATGATGTGCAGGCCGAGAGAGTAATTAAAAAGTCTAATAAAAAAGCAGCTTGGCTGCTTGGCGTACTGCCCTTGTTGCTGCTGGCAGGCATGATTTCCATTATTGCGACATGGGGAACAGGCGTGAAGGAGCAGCAGGCAGCTCCAATAGAAGTGCTGAATATTGAACGCATTATTTTGACCGATAATGGCTTCGAGGTGAGTATTCTCAATTCTGGACCTAAGGAGCTGACCGTTGCTCAAGTGGTGGTGGATGGCTCCTTCTGGAATGCGACTTATTTACCAAGCCCAACGCTAGAGAGGTTCGGCAGCGCAACGATCTCAATTCCATATCCGTGGGTGGAGGGAGATCCTCATGAAATTAAGCTAATTACCTCCAACGGTTTAATCTTTGTAGGGGAAGTAGCTGCTGCAATCAAAACGCCGGCTGCTGATACCAACAGGTTCCTGCAATATTCGCTTATTGGCTTTTATGTTGGTGTTATACCGGTGGGACTCGGGCTATTATGGTATCCCTTTATGCGCCGGTTCTCATCCAAAGGCATTCAAGCGGTTATGGCATTCACGGTTGGTTTATTATTTTTCCTTGCGATTGATACGATTCAAGAAGGGATTGAGCTTGGTGCAGAAGCTCCTGGCGTATTCCAAGGAACAGGCTTGGTCTGGTTCGGAGCGGCGCTCAGCTTCTTGTTCTTGATTGCCGTTGATCAGACGAATTCGAAGAAGTCGTTAAACCATCATGATGCGGGCAAGCAGGTATCTTTCAAAATAGCTGGCGGGATAGGTCTCCACAATCTCGGTGAAGGTCTCGCAATTGGCGCTGCCTTTGCTGCCGGCGAAGCTGCACTCGGATCATTCCTTATCATCGGTTTTACGCTGCATAACATTACGGAAGGAATCGGGATCGCAGCGCCTCTTCTGAAAGCGAAGCCGACACTAAAGACTTTCTTGGCTTTAGCTGTCTTGGGCGGAGGACCAGCTATTATCGGAACGTGGGTCGGCGGATTCGTCTTTAATCAGACGTTAGCGGCATTGTTCTTCGGGATTGGCGCAGGTGCTATCATTCAAGTCATTTATGTCATATTCAAAATGATTATAAGAGATGCGAAGGCTGCAGGCGCACCTACCGTTTCGTGGCTTAACTTCTCAAGCCTAACGCTTGGTATCTTGCTGATGTATGTAACGGCTCTATTGGTTAACTTTTAGAACCAAATAGAAATGGGGAGATTAAAATGCCGATGAATATAGGCTTTGCGGGAATTGTATTGCTTGTTATTTTAGGCTTGCTGCTGTTCGGACCATCCAAGCTGCCGCAGCTGGGTCGGGCGATTGGAACGACGTTGTCAGAGTTCAGAAGAGGGGCAAAAGGATTAATAGACCAGGATGAAAAGCAGCAGGTGCCGGAGCCGGAGCAACCAAAGGAAACTAAATAATCAAGCAAATGGGCTGTTACAAAGGGAGTATGCACGCAGGAGGATAACTCGCTTTGAACAAAAGTGATTAAAAACATGCAAAGATGGCGGTGCAAGGGATATTCCTTTACCGTCATTTTTTATTTTAGTCAATAGTTGCTTTATTTGGCAGATTATAGGTAATTTAATGAGCGCATATGCGCTTATGGCTCAGATTTGGCGTATGAGCGACGACGAATTAAGGCATCAAGCACGCATATGCTCTTACAGCTCATAAATCATGTGTGTTGGTGAGCGATAAGCGCAAATATGCGCTTATCGCTCAGATTTGACGTATGATCGACGACGAATTAAGGCATTAAGCACGCATATGCTCTTACAGCAGACAAATTGTGTGTTTTGGTGAGCGATAAGCGCAAATATGCGCTTATTGCTCAGATTTGACGTATGATCGACGACGAATTAAGGCATTAAGCACGCATATGCTCTTATAGCCCACAAATCATGTGTGTTGGTGAGCTATAAGCGCACATATGCGCTTATAGCTCAGATTTGGCGTATGAGTGACGACGAATTAAGGCACTAAGCACGCATATGCTCTTATAGCTCACTTAACCAAGACGTTTCTTGCCTTCAATTAGTATGGTCAAGCTGACCAGCGTAACAAAAATCGTTGCTCCCATATCGGAAAGAATGGCGATCCATAAGGTGAGCCATCCGGGAATGGTTAGCAGGAGCGCGATTACTTTCAGTCCAAGCGAGACAATGATGTTGAACCGTATGACCCGGTTTACTTTCTTCGCAATTGAAACCGCCTCTGGAAGCTTGCCCAAATGGTCCTGCATCAGGACGATATCCGCTGTCTCGATTGCGCTGTCCGTTCCTTTACCCATCGCAATGCCGAGCTGTGCGGATGCGAGAGCGGGAGCATCATTAATACCGTCGCCAATCATAGCTACCGTATGTTTGGCAGAGAGCTCTTTAATCCGCTGCACTTTATCCTCGGGAAGCAGATTTCCGTAAAACTCGGATACGCCTACTGCCGTGGCTACTTTCTCTGCAGTCTTCTGATGGTCGCCAGTCAGCATGATGGTTCGTGTAATTCCCAGCTTGTGCAAGGCTGCGATAACCGAACGGCTTTCTTCACGGATTTCGTCTGCAATGCCGAACATGCCAAGCACGTGATGCTCGTCAGCGACAAGTACGAGAGTAAGGCCATCGCCCTTCAATTGCTCAATGCGGTTTTGTATAGCATCGGGGATTGTAATGTGCCCAATGCTTATTTCATTTCCAAGCCAGTACGTTTGACCGTTAACCTTCGCTTTAATTCCTCTACCTGTAATCGTCTGAATCTCATCCGGCTCAGGCACGGAGATGCTTCTGCTGCCTATTTCTTTCATGATCGCTTTCGCCAGCGGGTGGGAAGACGACTTCTCGATAGCACCGGCAACCTGGAAAAAACATTCTTCATCATAGGACACCAGCTGTGCTACATGCGGCTCGCCCTTCGTTAATGTCCCTGTCTTGTCAAAAGCAAGCGTATCGATCTTGCCAAGCTGCTCTAGAAACACGCCGCCTTTAACCAGCACGCCGTTCCGCGCGTTTCTCGTAATACCCGAAACAATCGCAATAGGAGAGGAAAGGATGAGCGCGCAAGGGCAGCCAACAATTAATACGGATAAGCCTTGATACAGCCATGTCATCCAATCTCCTTGAAAGAGGAGGGGAGGTATAAGCATAACAAGCGCTGCAACAATCATAATAAGCGGCGTATAATATTTGGCGAATTTATTGATAAACAGCTCGGTTGGCGTTTTGGTCTCTTGCGCTTCCTGAACGAGATGAAGTATTTTGGCCAAGGAGGAATCCTTGTATGCTTTATCGATACGGACAAGCAGAAGCCCTTCATTGTTGATGCTCCCGCCATAAACGAGCTCTCCGGGCTCCTTCTCGACTGGAAGCGACTCGCCCGTAATGGCAGCCTCATTCACCGAGCTTTTTCCCTCTGAAACCATACCGTCCGAAGGGATTTTCTCGCCTGGCTTTATTTTCACAAAATCACCGACTTGAAGGGAGGCGATCGGAACGATGAGCTCCTGGCCGTCCTCCACCTTTAAGGCTTCCTTAGGGGCCACTTGGAGCAAAGCTTCCATGGAACGCCGCGCCTTCTCCATCCCATATCCTTCGAGCAGCTCATTAAGGCCGAACAGAATCGCAACGAGCGTAGCTTCCTTCCATTCGCCAATGGCAACGGCACCCACTAACGCAATGGTCATTAAGGTATCGATATTAAATTTTAATTTATATAGGTTTTTGAGTCCTCGGAAAAAGGTCGTGTAGCCGCTAATGATCGTGGCGATCACATAAAGAATAATGACCGCTTGTTTGTCGAGCACACCGTCAAGCAGCAATGCCGCGGCATAAATAACGCCGGATGCGATAAGCAATTTAAGCATTTTCCCATTGCCATCAGCATGGCTATGACCCCCATGCCCATCATGACTGTGTCCATCATGATCATGCCCACTATGAGCGTGATGGATGTGGCCGTCTCCGGTATTCGATTCAGCGCACGTTTCGATATAGGCATTGTCAGACTTTAAAATCTTCTTGACTTCAGCCATTGAAATTTTCGGATTTACTGTTAATTTTGCCGAGTTATAGCTTAACTTTGCATCCTCGCCATGCTCCAATTGTTTAATCTCTTCTTCCATGCGAAGGGCACAGCCGCCGCAAGAAAGTCCTTTTATTCGATATTCATTCATAAGCTAGCCTTCTTTCAAAATCAATATATGAATACTTGCTCATATAATATGTGAATCCAACATTTATGTCAAACTTATTCTCCCCAAATGTGTAATAAAAACATAAAAAAACCATCGATCCGTTTCGGAGAAACAGTCCGATGGTATCTTATTCGCAGTGAATGATATTTGATTCCGTTACTTAACAGACAGGAGGATGCCAAGGAACGGAAGCAGAATGCCAATCAGCGCAATCGTAACAAATAGACCGCGTTTATCCTTTTTATACAACGGAATCAGCGCAGCCAGAGCGATAATTCCGAGTGTTATCATAACAAGCTGAGCAGCGCCCCAGTTCCATTGGAGATCTAAGCTCTGCACATTGCCATGCAGCCATTTAAATAACGGAGAAGGAGAGGGCAGCTCAAACTCGTCTTCATGCGGAGGCTCCTGTACACCCATAAAGGCTGTTATGATAAGAACCGCAAGGGCAATGAACGTTTCAAGGCGAAGCCACCAGAGCAGCCTGCGCTTATCTGTCCCATTATTCGTTAGCTTCGATAGAAAACCATTCATAAAACCAAGAAGGAGAAGCGGCAGAAATACGAGATGCTTAAGCAGGAGAGCTTCACCGTAATTGATGCCCCATGAATTGATATATCCTTCAACGATAAGCGACATCATCACTAATCCAGCGGCAATGATAAGCATCATGCTAACTATCGACAGAGGCGTAAACCAGCGGATAAAAGCTTTCCATTTCAGTTCGCCCCTCGTGAACCATGCCGCCAAGATGAGCGTTCCGAGCCAAATGGAAACAGCAGCGACATGAAGAGCTTGGGAGAGAAGTCCCCATACGGCAGAGAAACCGACAGGATGGCTTGCCCAGCCATGAGCAACAATACTGCATACCCATGCGATGGCAAGCAGCCACTTGGTCCATTTTTGCTGGAAACCGCTTAAGACAGTGATCATATACATAACCGTACAGATGATTAGGTTCCAGATCCATGCGTTCCCGTAGTTGTAATCCTTTAATACAATGAGCAAAATTTGTACAAAGGACAGATTTTCGGCAAAATCGCTGAGGACGATGGTTGACCGTATGATCGACATAAACGAGAATAACGGAATGCCCAGAATGGCATATTGAAATAGGCCAAATGGATTTGTCATGTCTGGTTTGGAGCGGTCGGGAATGAATTGAAGCAATAGATACCCGCCAGTAAAGGCAAATGACAAATAAAGCAGCGTTTCAAAAAAGTAAATATACAAATGTACCAGCTCCAAATTCCTTAACGATGGTTAGTTTAAGTGAATCATATCACAGCTACTAACAAGTGAATGTATGCTCATATGACAATTGGTTGAAAATAGTGGAACAGCAACTACAATATGCATTTTGATCGCTTGAATTGACTGCCTTAAACGTAATCTTTTTGATATAATGGATAGTACGAACATAAAGGGCGGTGGCAAGTGAGATGGATCGAGTAGTGGAGGAACAATGCGACGATACGTGCTTAGGCACCGAAATGAATCTAAATGTGTTGAATCAAGCGAAGCTGCAGGAGCAAACGGCGGTTGATTTGGCTGAATTGTTTAAAGCGCTAGGTGATCCTACAAGGGTAAAAATGATACATGCTTTGCTCAATAACGAATTATGCGTTCATGATCTATGTGTCGTACTAAGCATGGCGCAGTCCGCCGTATCTCATCAGCTTCGCTATTTGCGCAATGTGAGAATTGTTAAGCGACGCAAGGAAGGCAAGACGGTTTATTATTCCATTGATGATGACCATGTGAAAGAGATTTTTGTTCAAACCTTAAAGCATTTGGAGCACACTTAAAAGTAGAGAGTAACTGTATGTAAATACGGATACTCTTTTTTTTGCGTTAAAGTCACATGAAGCAAAACGGAAGCTTTATCTCGCATTTCCCCATTAGAGTATGCGCTTTCATGTGATATTGAAAACGACATATTTACGGGATTTCCTTTTGTCGGCTATCGTTGTGTTAGAAACCAGGAAGGAGTGATTCCATGCAGGAGGTTAAACGTATTGCAACGGGCAGCAGGCTGAAGGAGCCGGGCAAGATGAGGAGCAGAATGGGAAAAAGACTGCTTCAAAACTGGGAGCTGTATCTATTGATTGCCCCCGCCTTTTTCTACTTTCTTATATTCTTTGAGGTTAAATTGTAACTTTATATGAAAAAATAGAGTGTTCTCGTAAACCAGCATCCTCAATCATAGTCGAGTAACTAACAGGAAAAACTCCAGCTAATTGTCCGATGTGGCGGCAATAAAAACATTTAACAGGAAAAACTCCCGCTAAAAGTACTGTAAATACTCATAATGGCTAAAATGCGGGAAATTAACAGGAGAAATTCCTTCTAAAGCTACTTTTTTCCTAAAATACCTAGAAATAGCAGGAGTTTTTCCTGTTAAATTTGCTGGCAGGCCAAGCCGTGCTGCCTTGTCAGGCCGAGTCAAGCAAACCAAGCAAACCAAGCAAACCAAGCAAACCAAGCAAACCAAGCAAACCAAGCAAACCAAGCAAACCAAGCAAACCAAGCAAACCAAGCAAACCAAGCAAACCAAGCAAACCAAGCAAGCCAAGCCGCTAACACCTGCTACTTCCAGCATCCCAAGCGCAATCCGAGCCGTGTCGGTATCGAAGCGGACCGGTGTCTGTAAATTCTAACTCGGTTACTTTGCATACATAGAATCGCTGGCGTACTATTCAGAGTTTATGCACACTACTCTCCCTTTAACTGGTCAACCGTGCATTCGCTACTATCCATATTAACAATAGCTTGAATGCTTGGGTGACGCATGGTCCCCCCAGGGGTAAACTCGAGGTATTCGACTTTTACTGTAAGCGCAGGCGTTACCCAGACAGCATCTTTGGACCGTTCTGGTTCATTAATGAATGGCCTATGGGTCATTTGCCTTCCCTTTATGTCTGCTGTTATTGCTGCCCAATCCCTCTGGGTTAATTTACCGGTGCCAGCATGGCCGATGTATATCATTTCACCGTCATTCGTATAAATACCAAGCAATAGTGCGTTTACAATGTTATGTCTAAAAGTGACCCCGCCTACAACGGCGAATAGATCCTTCATGACCTTCTGTTTTCGCCAACGCCCGTCTTTTCCATTGATGCGATAAGTACTGTGAAGGTCCTTAAAAATGACACCTTCCATTTGATATTGTTTCATCAGCTCGAATAAGGCTATTCCATCATCAAAATTTTGTATGATTTGAAGGTTGTTTTGCGGAATCAATATTTTCTCAAGCAATGCCAGCCGATACTCTAATGACTTATCCGTTACCCAATCCCCGTTATAAAATAATACGTCAAAGATCATATAGGTAACTGGAGCTCGCTCTGATGATTGCTTAATTTTTTGAGATTGCTTTAAGCTGTCCCTCTTCATAACTTCATAAAATGACGGCTTATTCTGATCGAAAGCAATAATTTCGCCATCAAGAATAACAGAATCGGCTTTGCAGAATTCGCTTGTGTTAAGAAGCTCGGGATACTGCAGCGTCCGTTCATTCATTCTCCGGTTGAACAGTTTGGTTTCGTTGCCGTCAAAATAAAGCAATACTCGGACTCCGTCCCATTTGATTTGCGCCACCCAGTTATCTCCCTTAGGCGGAATAGACGTACTAATAGGCTCGAATGGATAAATGGGTTTTAGATCCATACACAACCTCCCGAAATTTTATAGCTCAAGTTTGTCCATATGCAGGCTGCACCATAACAAGAATCACTCTTTTCACTCTTTAGGATTCCCAAATGGAATACAGTATTAGAGCCAATTAGAAATCATCGGTGGTGTGAGATTCGATGATCGCTAAGCATTCTTTCTTACTGTTGGTATATTTGATATTCCGTATAGAAAGCATATAGGATGAATATTTGCTCAGAGAATGAAATGGTTTTGGAGCGGGAGGGAAGAAGAATGAAGCTTGGAAGCCATGTGACAATTAGCAACGGGTATCTAGCCGCGGCCAAGGAGGCAGTAAAGCTAGGGGCAAAGGCTTTTCAGTATTTTCCTAAAAATCCGCGCAGCCTGTCTGTGAAAACCTATGATCATCGGGATACAGATTCCTGTGCCCGTTTTTGCCAAGAGCATGGATTGGTTTCCATATCCCACACTCCTTATACGACTAATTTATCGATCGAAGGTCCAGAGATGCAGCAAGTGATGATAAGTTCCATTTTAAACGATTTGGATATTGCTGAAGCGTGCGGATCCATTGGCGTTGTTGTTCATTTTGGAAAATTTAAAGGTGCTGACCCCCTGCAGGGATATAAATTAATGATCGATATGCTTAATAAAGTTCTTATGAACTGGAAAGGCAAATCCCTTCTGCTTATTGAGAATAATGCTGGACAAGGGGTGAAAATGGGGCTCATGTTGGAGGAGCTTGTGCAAATCCGTAAACTGACGGATTATCCCGATAAAATTGGATTTTGCTTCGATACATGCCACGCATTCGCAAGCGGGTTATGGACAGGGCATAATTGGACTGAAATCATGGAGAAGGGGATTGAACTCGGGTACTTCACCAACCTTAAAGCGATACATTTGAATGACTCCGTATTTCCAAGCAGTTCCTTTAGGGACCGGCATGCGAATGTTGGAAAGGGGTATATCGGCGAAAATAATATGATAGAGCTTTTGCTCAGCCCTGTACTAAGGGATCTGCCTTTCATTTTGGAGACACCGAGTTCCAAGCAATATTCTCACCTGGATGAGATTAAATACGTATATACACTAGCTGCAAAATAGGCAGCAAGAAATAGAAATTGGCAGAACATCAGTATCGGTGGGCGGTGGTGTAAATGAGATCGATCTTAAGAGGACAGAGAATCCTAATAGCAATTGAAAAAGCCCCCAACCACATCTTGAAGGTGGAGTTGGAGGCTTAGCTCTCTTATGATCCGCACGCACCATCATCCTTACGAAACGACATCCTCATCCTTGGCTTTCCGAGTGGTGGTTTTCCGTTTTTTCGGTTTCGGTTCGGCTGGCGGTATTTTTGCAGCCTCAAGTGAAGCTTGCAGCGCGCTCATCAGGTCAATGACATTCGTGCGGCCAGCAGCTGGCGCTGATACCTTATCGACGCTTTCACCGGCAATTTTATGCGAAATCGCGTCCAGCATCGCTGCTCGGTAATCGTCCGTATACTTCTCAGCTTGAAATGGCTCCGAAAGCTGCTCAATGAGCTGCTTTGCCATTTGCAGCTCTTTTTCATTCACAACAGTTTGCTCAGGAAGATTAGGCACTTCCGTGAGCGAGCGAATTTCATCCGGATAATGCATCGTCTCCATGCACAAGCAGTTGCCAACGGCCCGAATCGCCGCCAAGCTGCTTTTGCTTCGAATCGAAATTTTGGCGATGCCGATTTTGCCTGTTTGCCTGATTGCCTCAAGCAGCAGACTATATGCGCCGGAGCCCGCCATATCAGGGGAGAGGTAATAGGGCTTTTGAAAATACAATGGATCGATATCCGTTAGATCGACAAAATCGAGTATTTGGATGACCCGTGCAGATTCGGGCTTCATCGCTTCCAGCTCTTCCTCGTTGAACAGTACAAACTTGCCTTTCTCATACTCAAAGCCTTTGGAGATGTCCTCTGGCTTAACCTCTTCTTCGCAATGCGGGCATGTTTTCACATATGAAATAGGCATGCCGCATGTCTTGTGGATTTGTCGGAAATGGACATCCTTGTCCTCAGTTGCCGTAAACATTTTCACTGGCACATGAACCAATCCAAAGCTAATTGCACCTTTCCAAACCGTATGCATACAATCGCCGCCCTGCTTTTTTTTCAATAGGATGCGCGTGTTTGGTCAAAGTATACGGGCGAACGAATGAGGGGACGGAAAAGCGGCTGATTTCTAAAAAAGAAACCAAAGCAAAGAGACCTCCATAAGCTTAATTGAACTTGTGGAAGGTCTCTCGCTTAAGGCGAATGGTTGTCCTGCTCACTTTTATTGGTCGTCTCACTGAGCATTAAGTTGTTCTGCTTACCACTATTGGTTGTCTTGCTGGGTGCTTTTGGCAGTCTGCTGCCTAAGCTCGGCATTTTTGGCAGTGAGCTGCTTGGCGATAGCAGCCTGCGAAGCTTCAATTTTGCCTGCCTCTTCGGTTAATTTTGAAATTTGCGTCATTTTGCTGCTGAGATCAGTCGGAGAGGAGCTCACTTTGATGTTTTTTTGCAGCTGCTTTATTTTGGCGAGAGCTTTCTCTCTTTTTATCTTATCGCTTACGCTTTGCTTTTGAAGGTCGGCGATTTCTCGTTTCAACCGGCTAATGATCGACGTTGTAAAACTAATGGACATGGGGGCACCTCATAATCGTATAGTGTTGCATCGCCCCATTTTACTATAAACAGCAGGTTTAAGCGAGAAAAGAAAGACCCGAAAGCAAGGCACCATTGCTGCTAAGTGTCTTCCTACGGTCCATCGTTCATCAACCTCGGTCAGTCATGCTGTTGTTTTGTTATTGTAACCTTTATCCATTGCCTCATGCGGGGAACATAATGAGCAAGGGGTGTTCTGCCTACTTGTGTCTTCAAATCATGGTGAAGTATTATTAAGCGTTGTAGCGCATATTGTGTTCTCTTCTCTCCGATCAATCCGTGCAAACACGAGGAAGGAGTTTATTTTGAAGGCTAGAAGCTTGTACGACAACTATGTCAAAAATAATCTTTTCATGAAAATGATTTTGTTGTTTGCGCTCATCACGACCGTCACGATCGTTACCTTTTCGTTTTTTATGTTTAATGTCATGTCGGAATCAATCATTCGCAATGAGCTTGAAAACCAGAAAAAAGCGATGGAAAGCGTCAACAGCTATATGACCCGCAAATATGAATCGGTGCAATCGTTTATGCTGGATGCGTATAGGAATGAATCGTTATCGCTTCATCTCTCGTACTTCCTGCAGCATCCATTCGAGGATTATATGAAATACCAACTGGATCAGTACGCCGACGAGGCTGATATAGATTTGCCGAAGAGACTCGATTATTTCGAAAATAAGCTGGATAGCGATGCCGATATTGAGAATCTGCTGCTGTACAGCTCAGAGAAATTGATCTTTGTACGATATTATCGATAGCAGCAAATATTGAGCTGAATTTAAAAATGATTTTACGGGATTTGGGCGGCAGCGACGATGTGGTTATCCGTGAAATCCGCAGCGCTTGAAGCGACGAATCTACCGCTGCCATTGTATATATTGACGGCATGTCCGATGCCACCATTATAAATGCTTATATTTTTGACTATCTAAACCGTTCGCTTCAGCTTGACCTGGATCATAAAGAGCTTGCACATCAGTTGTTATCGGGCATAGGCTCGATTCATCCCGTCGCGAAGACAGGAGAGCTCTATCAGTCGCTGCTCTCTGGCGAAGCGATCATTTTCCTAATCGGCAGTGATCATGCTTATCGCGCGGATATTCGCCAGTGGAAGGGCAGCGAGGTGACGGAATCGACCAATCAGACGTCGGTTCGCGGACCAAGGGAGAGCTTTACCGAAACCTTGAGGGTGAATACCTCGCTCATACGCCGAAAAATAAAAGATCCGAGATTATGGCTAGAGACGATAGCGATCGGCCGAATAACAAAAACCGATGTAACGATCATGTATTTGAACGGTATCGCGAAGCTTCCGTCATTTCGGAGGTACGCTCGCGTTTGCAAGCGATAGATATTGATGGCGTTCTGGAAGGCAGCTATATCGAGGAGTACATTGAGGATGCAAGGTTTTCCATTTTCCCTACTGTATTTAATACGGAGCTGCCCGATAGCGTAGCCGCGCAGCTGCTGGAAGGCAAAGTAGCCATACTCGTGGATGGTTCGCCAAAGTTTCTGGTAGTCCCTACGCAATTTGTCAGATTTATTCAATCTACTGAGGATTACTATCAGAGGGCGATCTATGCGAGCCTGCTTCGAATACTGCGTTTTATTAGCGGATTTATCTCGCTGCTGCTCCCCTCCCTGTAAATTGCCATAACGACCTTTCACAGGGACATGCTGCCTGCCTCCTTGTTGATCAGCCTCGCTGAACAGGGGGAGGGGGTTCCTTTTCCAGCTTTTATCGAAGCGGTAGCGATGGAGGTGACGTTTGAGATTTTAAGGGAAGCAGGGCTTAGGATGCCAAGGGCGATCGGTCAAGCCGTATCCGTTGTAGGTACGTTAGTAATCGGCCAAGCAGCGGTCGAAGCCGGAATTGTCTCTGCCGCGATGGTTATTGTCGGATCCGTAACAGCCATTTCGACCTTTACGTTGCCGGCATACACGATGTCGATTCCCATCCGCATGCTGCGATTTGTGTTAATGGGACTCGCGGCAAGCTTCGGCTTGTTCGGCATCATTATGGGCTTGTTTACGCTGCTGCTGCATTTATGCTCTCTGCCTCATTTGGAGAGCGTTATATGTCGCCGCTTAGTCCGTTTATTGCTTCGAATCAACAGGATACAATTGTCCGATTGCCGTGATGGCTCCATTTTAAACGGCCAAGCACTGCGCAGAAAGGCAATCGGATCAGGCGATACTCGTCGTTTGGTGGGAGCTGCCGAAGCTGCTGGAGCAAAAGCGTACGAAGGAGATTGCCGCGTTCCTAACGTTCCATCTCATAGGTACGGCTTTGTACGGCGCATTAGCCATGAACGTGAAGCTGCCTAATCCGTTTCTTCTCATCAAGCTTGTCTATGGGTCGCTCATTTGAGCAAGGAAAACGTTTTTCCCGTGTTTTTGGTGCTCTTTTTGTTTATGGTCGTCTTCCTCCTGCCGCAAATCGAGCTCTCCAAGCTGGAGCCTGTGCTCGCTGAAGGGCTTGCGCCAGTCATGAACGGCGTATTTATTTCCTTTACGATCCCGTTCTCGGAGGTTTTCGTTATATTAATGCTTGTCCCTCACGTTCGAGGCAAAAACGGGACGATGAAGCCGCTCTTGCTGGGAATTGCCTTAGGTGGCGCGATACTATTTATAACCGTCCTTCTGTGCGTGGTTGTACTCGGGTCAAGCTTAATGGAGACCAAATATTATCCGATGTTCATACTCGCTCAGAAAATAAGGGTCGGGGGTTTTCTGGAGAGAATAGAAGCCATTCTCGCATTTATCTGGATCGTAACGGTGTTTTTTAAAACGTTAACTATTTTTTATGCCATTACGCAAGGGATAACCCAATTGTTTCGGTTAAAGGAGAGCAATATGCTGACGATACCGCTTGCTATGATCTTATTGGTAGGCTCCGTAATCAGCACCCCGAATATTGTTGTATATAATGAAATCAATAAAAACGATTGGCCCTTGTTCGATCTGACGGTCTGCGTACTTCTTCCCGCCTTATTGCTAGGCTGGTTCTATTTAAGGAGAAATCACGATCATAAGGCCCAATAGGCTGGATAAGCACAAGGAAACATTTGGTTACTCATGCATTACCGCTAACAGAGTCAATCGCCAACATGCTATAATAGATCTATTCGCGTAACTTAAATGGATAGGATTAGGGTCTCCTCGGAGCGGAGGAGATCCTTTTTTATTGAAAATATAGTTGCCATACATAGCTGGAGGGGATAAAGGTGGCAAAAGGACCGAAGCGGCCAACGAGAGATGAATTTGAGCTTGAGGAGCTGGGCGAGAGATTGGTAGAGGCCAAGCAGGAGGGCACGGAGCTGCTGCTGACGATTTGGGCGGCGGAAGAGAAAGTAAGAGGCGTCATTACAGCGCTCGATTCAAGAACGAAGAAGGTTCATGTTGAGCATATGGGAAGCCTAACAAAGGTCCCATTCCTCGATATTATGAAGGTAGAAAGCCCTTATTGATAAGATAAGCTTCTTGTGAGGAAAAGATTTCTATATTCGTCAGGCTGGAGGCCTCCCTCGTTCATGCGTTGAACGACCGGAGGCCTCTTTCTGTGTTTAAAAGTACAGCAGGAATTCACAATTTTTAACCAAATATTGAAAATACTACCTAATCGATTATTTGTATAATACTCTTGTCGGGAAGGGGGGAATTGATTTTAAAACGTTAAAGATTACGACGGTAGATGCAAAGATTGATTGTACAAATATTAAACCTATTCTGGAGCGTTTACGGGACAGGATGAGTTTTAAAGCCGTATTGGCAGATGGAGAGGGCAACGAGACAGAAGCGGCGACCGCTGAGCTTATCACCAAACTAACTCGATTCACGGGAATAACTCGATTCACTGGAATAGGTCTAGTAAATAGACTAATCCAACGAAAGTTACTTTAAAGCAAACTGCAAGAATCGCAAAATGTGCGATCATGTTGTGAGAGTAAGAAGAGGAGCAGCCTAGAATAGGTTTGCCATTGCTCCAGACTGCTTGTGAATTATTCCATTTTAGTCTATCTAACATCAGCACTCCGTTTTATAATAAAACCTCGCTTCAAAAATAAAACTTATGCATTTCCGCCGGAACGCGATTTCGCATAAGAAGCTCCTCAAGCGTCTCGCTGGCAGCGGGAGAATCACCGGCTGTCAGCAGTCTTACTGCAAATTTACTCGCTTGCCGTTCATACTTTCCTACATTAAAAAAAGATTGCTCATCCAGCCAAAAACGGTTGAACCCGGGATGCAGCCGGTCATGCCCAAGCTCATGCGCGCATACGAAACGGCGCCAATCCTCTGGCAGCGCATCGTGAATGACGATAAACCGGCGGCGCAGTTTTTTGAAGTAGAGACCGCGCGTGCCTTGTCCGAGGTCGGCGTAACGAATATGAATGCCAAGGCCTTCGGCGATGATGAAGGGATCATTGGTTTTGAATTTTCGAATGAGCTTTAAAATCATTTTATCCATAGCAACACCTACCCTTTGGCATCATCATCAGGAGCATCGTCGGTTGGTTCAGCCTTTTTTTTGTGCTTATTCATTTGCTTAGCTTCCCAGAACAGCCCAGTCAGCACATCCATGACACGCTGGCGATCGGTAGCACTCATCGGAACGCCGTCGAACATAATTTCCCCATCTTCTTCGAGCAGCTTCTTAAAGTCGCGCTTATCTTTATACGTTGCCCAATCGGGTATTGTTGCCGAAGGAGCATCGCGGCCAAGCAAATAATCACTGGTCGTATTCAAAATGTCAGCCATTTTTTGCAGGTCCTCGCTCGTTGGCGTAACCCGGTCATTTTCGATATGCCCAAAATTGGATCGGCCCATCGCAAGCTTCGTGGCGACATCCTGTTGTGTTAATCCCCGTTCGATTCGCAGCTGTTTTATTCTCGTTCCTAATGACATTTTAAATACCCTCCATTTTTCGAGATTCGGTATTTTAAATACTTGACGGTAATTAAAATACCGAATACAATGAGATTCATCAGACGAACACATGCAGCAATTTATTGGAAAAGCTTAATAGATATTTTAAATACTTAAGAACTAGTATATTTTTAGCTGATGGTATTGTCAATACCGATTCGAGGTCAATATTTTTTTGGTAATAACGGTATTTTAAATACCTATTAAGAGTTAGAGCCTATGGGAGGTTATGCGAATGAAGCAGCGAAAGGAGGTGGATCAGAGGCAGTCGCTAGAGTTTGAAATCGATTTCCAATATGACAAGGAGGTTCTTCATGAACAAACAAATGCTATCCGATTATTTCCTAGAGGGTAAGCTAACAACAGCTGCGCTGGGTGCTTTTTTTGAGCCTGCAATAGACGCGATATATGGCCAAGGCCGTTTAATACCAATTGCACTTCTAATAGTCGTAATTGCGCTAGATTGGATAACAGGCATAGCTGCCTCACATAAAGACAAAACCTGCACCTCTGAGTATGGGATGATCGGGGTGCTACGAACTCTATTTCTTCTGGCATTGCCCGTCCTATCCAAGCTGCTAGATTCGATGCTTAGTATGCCTGGTCTTTTCTTTTATACCATAACGTTAGGGATTGTATACCACACATGGCTGTCCCTGACCGCTAATGCATACAGAGCAGGCTGGGAGAAATGGATTCCTAAATCGGTGATCGAGCATATTGATAGTGAGCTGAAAGCGAAGGTTGAGCGAGCGACTAGAAGAAATTCAAACCAAGATTAACAAATGGACCAAATACTTAAAATGCTCGCCGCTGACTCCCTAAGGTCTGCAGCGAGCATTGTTATTATAATCTTTAGAACACCCAGCTCGCTCTCAAAAACATCATTACTAGGCGTTTCAATATACCCCATAAATAACCATTTAGGCATTTGCTCATTTCCTCCAAAAGCCCATACTTTTTTCGCTCAGAATCATAGAATACTGTGTAAGTTAACAAAAAGGAGATGAACACATGAGCTATGGAGTAGCAGGTGCTAATGTAGGACCTGGACACTGCGCACCTTATCCAGTTGCAGGCGTAAGCAATTGCGGCGGCGGATTCTCAAGCATTGGATTTATTCTCGTTCTCTTTATCCTACTTGTCATTATTTCTCGTTCTTGGCTGTAATAATAGCCAAGCAAAAGCTAACGCGTGATCCAATCTATGCGTATATCCACTAACTGCAACTATAATAACATCCCCGCTGGCCAAAGCCGCGGGGATGTTATATTTAATCTTTATGGACAAGCTGTGGCTAACGTTTACTCCACAATGGTGCTAGCGACATCTTTTTTGATTGCCTTATCAACCGATAGGCTTAAGTGAGAGCAGCGACTCAATTTCGAGAAGCGACTTGATTTCGAAGGTTGGCTGAGCGGCGCTGCTTGGCAGCGGCTGCCCTGATCGATTCAGCCAGGCACTTGCCATTCCAGCCCGGCTTGCACCCAAAATATCGGTAAACAAATTGTCCCCGACCATTAAGCACTCCTCAGTCTTCAGCCCCGCAAGCTCCATACAATGCTCGAAGATCTTAGGGGAGGGCTTGCCGCAGCCCACCTCACCCGAAATGACAATATGGCTGAAAAAAGCAGATAAGCCGCTCACGCCAAATAGCTTCTCTTTCTGCAAATCAGGCGTACCGTTGGTGAGCAGCATTAGACGGTAATGAGTATGTAAGGAATTCAGCGCTTGAAAAGTATCTTCATATATATAAGGACGCTTTCGCCTCTCCTCCGGAAATGTTTCCGCAAGCTCGGCCGCCAGCTTTTCGTTATAAATACCCAGCTCCTTTAATCCGTTTCCCCATACCCTTTTACGATACAGGGGTGCAAGTTCTCGCATGCGCTGAAGCTCAGGCGCAGCCCCATCATCAAAGCGGGCCCACAACGCTTCCATCGCTGTGACTTCAATATTTGCTAGGTACGAATAGTCTTCCAGCTCCTCAAATAAAGAATGGGCATGGCTAATAACAGCCTGCTTAAGCAGCGAGGAATCTGAGTCTTTTGCCAACTGCGCTGCCTTGCATGTTGCATCAAGCGATTCCTCGGTGCTTTTCTCATCCCATATAAGCGTATTATCCAGATCAAAAATGATAGTGTTCATCGGTTTACAATCCGTCCTTTTTTTTGGTTGGTAGTTTGCTATAAAAAAAAGCTAATAGTTTCATATAATCATACGGTAGATTGCGTGAGCAGGGCAATAAGAAAGGGATAACGTGTAAGCGGGAAAGAGAGCGGAAAGACCATTCGAGTGAAGCACCAAATGGAGACAGTAAGAAAACGAGGTACGGTGGCGCCATAAAAATGAACGTGGAAAGGGAAGAGTCGGCATATGTTCGGCGAGAGGTGGAGCAGGCTGAGGAGAAAAGAAGGATTGGACGGGCTGCCGCTTCTCTTATTCAGGATAAGGACGTTGGCCTTTAAGTCTCCCATGACTTAAAGGTTTTTTTATTTGTGCGTAAAGATGACCCAATCGCAAATCATGTAAAAGTGTGGGCTTCTGGAAAAATGTACAGGAGCACATTTATCGCAATAGCCTATACACATTTCGCCATAAATCATAGGATACTGTACCTTAATAAAAAAGGAGATGAACAAATGAGCTATGGAGTAGGGGGAGTTGGCGCAGGTAACTGCGGTCCGGCTTATCCAGTTGCAGGCGTCGGAAGCTGCGGGTCGGTAGGCGGATTAGGTACTGGACTTGGCATTATATTGGTACTTTTCATTCTGCTTGTTATTATTTCCCGTTCTTGGTGGAGCTAGTAGACTAAGCTTACTTGTAAATCGGTTAAATTGCGTTTCCACTAATTGAAATAGCATTCAAAACCCCCAAGTGCCTGAGCCTTGGGGGTTTTGCATGGCTTGCTACTCGCGAACTTCTGCGATGAGCTCAATTTCAACTGGCGTATGGAAGGGAAGGTCGCTTGTACCGATAGCAGACCGGGCATGGCGGCCATTTTCGCCGAACACTTCAATTAGCAAATCGGATGCGCCGTTAAGCACGTACGGCTGATCGCCGAAGCCGGGAGCGCTGTTGATAAAGCCGAGAATTTTGACGATTTTCACAACGCGGTCAAGATCTCCTAGGTGAGCTTTCATTGCTGCAAGCAGGTTGATTACGATTTGGCGCGCTGCTTCTTGTCCTTGCTCAATCGTAAGGTCGGAGCCTACTTTTCCTTCGTACATAAGAACGCCATCGATGCGGCAGTCAAAGCCCGAAGTGTAGATGAGATTGCCTGTTTGGTTCACCGGAATGTAGGAAAATTTCGGTTTTGTTGTTTCTGGCAAAGTAATTCCAAGCTCGGCAAGACGTTTTTCAATAATGGACATGATGATAACAGCTCCTCTTAAAATAATTTATATAGTAATGGTCAGCTAGTGCGTGCAGCAATGCTGCGCGCGAATAAGCTGTCCTTCACGCTTATGTGTATGTGTGCTATTCGCCAGTGTAAGCTGGCCGGCGACGATAACCTTCGAGATGCCTGACGGGTATTGACGCGGCTCCTCGAAGGTGGCTGTATCTTGGATAACAGCCGGGTCAAAAACGGTAATGTCAGCGATGTAGCCCGGTACAAGCAGACCTCGCTTGCCAAGCTTAAAGCGCTGAACAGGGAATGATGTCAGCTTGCGAACCGCTTGCTCTAACGACAGCACCTTGTCCTCGCGTACATATTTGGCGAAGACGCGCGGGAAGGTGCCGTATGTCCGCGGATGCGGCTTGCCGATCTCGCAGTTCAGGCTGTCGGATGCGATTAGCGACTTCTCGTAGCCAATGACCTGCTTCACGTCGTCATCCGACATATGGAAGTAGACGATAGCGATTTGGCCGTTCTCCTCGAGCAGGAGATCCATCATGCAGTCGATCGGGTGCTGGCTGCGAAGCTCGGCAACCTCGGCAATCGATCTGCCTTCAAGGCTTTTGTTCGCTTCGGTCTGCATCGACGAGATGATGATGCTGGACCAGCCAGTGGAGCATACGAGGTTGTCCCACGTTTCTTGCTCATGGCTGAGCTCCTCCTTGATGCGTGCGCGAAGCGCTTTATCACGAAACGCTTCAAGCGTTGCATCAATGCCGCCCTCAAGCACCCAAGGAGGGAGGACGGTCGTTAGTGTCGTCGAGCCTGCAGCGTAAGGGTACACGTCGACCGTGACGTCCATGCCGCGTGCCCTTGCCGCTTCCACAAGCTCGAGCGCATCCAGCGCTTTGCCCCAGTTGGCGCGTCCCGCTGCCTTCAGATGGCTGATATGAAGCGAGATGCCTGCCCGTTCCGCGATCCAAATGACCTCGGCAACGGAAGGCAGCAAATTGTTGCCCTCTCCGCGAATATGAGTGGAGAGCAGGCCGTTATACTTCGGCAGCACGCTGCAAAGCTCTGCAAGCTCTTCGCGGGAGGTGTAGCTGCCCGGCGCATAGAGCAGGCCGATTGATAAGCCGATCGCGCCAGCGCGCAGCCCTTCTTCAAGGAGCGATTTCATCCGTTCGATCTCGTCCTTTGACGCAGGGCGGTTCTCGAAGCCCATCACCGCGATACGAAGCGCTCCGTGCGCGACATAGGTGGCGATATGCTCGGAAGGATTCGAGCGGCCTACAAAATCCATATATTGGCCGACCGTTTCCCAAGGCCATTCCCAGCTCGTACTGCCGAGAACGGGCTGCACGTATGTTTGCAGCAGGCCGGCTTTTTCCCGAACGAATGGAGCGGGAGCAAGCCCGCAGTTGCCGACAACCTCAGTCGTCACGCCTTGCTGCAGCTTAATTTCGCTGTGGGGGTGATCGATAATCATGAGGTCGGAGTGACAGTGTCCATCGATGAAGCCGGGAGAGATAACCTTGCGTTCAACATCAATAACCTGCTCAGCTTCTTGATCAATGCGCCCGATGGCAACGATAAGGCCATCCTTTACGCCTACATCGCCGTTATACCAAGGATTGCCGCTTCCATCAACGATTTTGCCGTTTTTCAGAATAAGATCGAGCATGCTTTGATCCTCCTCTTCTCGCTATTCGAGCATTCCACGTGCCGCTACGGACGTTTTGCGCAGCACGCCTGTCGATTCCTTGATGTAGACGAAGCTGTGCAAATTGACCGTGCTGCAAATGTGATTAGGGATGATGCGAATGACATCCCCGACTTGATAAGCAGAATCCGGCTTCACGTGAATCATGCCATGCTCTTCATTCATTCGCTCAAGCACCGCATCGGGATCTCCGACGATATGGCCGAAGCCCTTGAGGAACAGCGGCGCATGGCCTGGCTGCACGTCGGTCGCGAAAGTTTTGCTGCCGCCGTCGATGATAATCAAATCTGGCGAAGGACGGCTTACGATTGTAGCGTGCACGGCGCCAGCGCAATCTTCAAGGGTAGTGATGCCAAAGACGGTTTGCATCCGGTCTTGATAAATGTAAGTGCCTGGACGAACCTCCGTCACGCCATCTACCTCGGCTGCGGCAACAGACGTAGGCGAGGAACCGACGCTCACATCTTGAATCGCGATGCCGGCGCTTCTTAAGACAGCCGCCGCATCAGCCATTAAGCGGCCTTCTTCAAGACCGGCTGCTCTCACATCCAGGGTTGATGCTCCTGCAACCATCGTGCCGCGATACGTGAAGATGCCGCTTAGCTTAATCCCCTTAAGCTCGGTGATTTGTTTGGCGAGCTGTACCGCTGTATCGATCGCCGCTCCCGTACGCTTCAGCCCGGTATCGAGCTCGAGGCGCACCTCAAGCTCAGCGCCCGCGCGGGAAGCTGCTTCAGAAATCCGCTTTGCGCCTTCTAGACTATCCACTCCGATGATTAATCGAACACCTGATAGACTTAGGCGGGCGGCACGTTCAATCTTGGATTTCGCGATAATTGGATATGCGACGAATATATCGCGAATGCCGTTGTCCGCCATCACTTCAGCCTCGGAAATTTTTGCAACGGTAATGCCGATGGCGCCAGCAGCGAGCTGTCTTGCGGCCATCTCTGGCAGCTTATGCGTTTTCGCATGGGGACGGAGCTTTACGCCAAATGGCTTCACCTTCTCCGCCATAGAAGCGATATTGGCATCAACAAGATTGCTGTCGATGACAAGGCAGGGGGTTTCCAGCTCACGTCCGTCATACAATGCTGTGTTCAAGTTGTCACTCATTCTACGATTCCTCCATCGCTGTCTGCGCCTTTGGCTTCATCCAAATAGCTGTACAGCGTAAATTTAGAAATGCTCAGGTAGCTGCAAACCTTCTCGCCTGACTTTTTAATGAGAAAAGCTCCCTTTTGATCGAGCAATTGAATGAATTTGATTTTGTCTTCCTTGGCCATAGTCGCTGGCGGCTTGCCAATCGTTTCATGCGCTTCTTGCAAAAGCGAATCGAGCAGGTCGCTCACATTGCTGACGAAGGATTCTCGAACCGGCGTAAAGCCGCTTGCCGTCAGCGATTGAAGCGTTTTCTCCGCCACCATCAGATCGGTGATGTCGAAGTTGATGCATAGCGCTCCGATAATGGTGCCTGCGTTGTTTTTGACATACATGGAGGTGGACCGAAGAATTCGCCCGTCCTTCGTTTGCGTTACATAGTTATGGCGATTGTCGCCCTCGGACGTTCCCCGCATAATTTCGAGACCTAGATTCGTGCCGGGGTCTCCGATCTCTCGTCCTGTTACATGGCCGTTCTCGATGATAACGATCGTGCTGTCCACCGGCTTCGACCAGTCGTGCACGACAACCTCGCAGCGCTCTCCGAATTGCGCCGTAATACCCTTGGCCATCTCTGTCAAAAAGAGAAATTCCTGCGATATTGATTCCACCCTGCGATCACACTCCCGTCTTCCATAAAGCCTCGTTGCCCACATGGTACTACGACTTGCACAAAAAATCAAACAAAAAATCTGTTAGCCTAAAAAAAAGTATGATTGGATATTTTTATTCTTTTATGCTTCCCGACACGACATCGGAAGAGGTGATGAAGCATGTGCTGGATCAGCAGTTCATTAAAGCGGAAGCTGTCCTTTTTAAGTAGCAGCAAATGCTTCGAAAATATTAAATTTGACTCATTAGAGTTGCTTTAATGATTTCTCAAGCTCAAATAGGTGAAAGAGCGTAACAGTTACGATATAATATGACCATTCATGCTCGGTTTAAAATATGGCATACGGGAGATATCACACGATGACGACAAATAATGAACAAAATATACCGGTACATTTACTGTCAGGCTTTCTAGGGAGCGGGAAAACGACGCTGCTAAGAAGAATGCTGGACTATTACACTGCGCAAGGCAAGAAGCCAGCCGTTATTATGAACGAGCTTGGGGATATCAACTTGGATGGCCAGCTGGTAGGCGATGAGGTGCCAATGGCGGAAATGCTGAGCGGCTGCATTTGCTGTACGATGCGCGGCGATTTGGGCATGGAGATCAGCACGCTGATCAATGAGCATCAGCCGGATGTCATCTTTATTGAATCCACGGGTGCCGCCAATCCGATGGAAACGCTGGACGGGGTAACCGAGGCGGCTATGTACAAGTCCATTGATCTACGCAGCGTTATTACGGTCGTCGATGGGCCTGAGCTGCTCGCGCGCCGCGCCCGCAAAGGACGGACATTCAAGCTGATGCAGGAGCAAATCCGCTGCGCGACGATTTTGTTATTGAATAAGGCGGACAAGCTTGAGCCGGATCAGCTCGTGGAGGCGCAGCAGCAATTGCGCGAGTTAAATGCCCATGCTCAGATCATTGCGACTGTACGATGCGCGATTGACGATTGGAGCTGGCTGGATGCAGAAGTGGAATCGCACGTGCAGGAGCATCAGCTCACTGACATGGAAGCGCGGCATATAGCCGCTCATACACATGGCGAAAGCGAGGAATGCACAGTCGCAGGCTGCACGCATGCCCATGCCCATGACCATGACCATGCAACCCATCCAGCCCATGCCCATCATCATTCGCACGAGCATGTCATGGTTGTCACGCATTATTGGCGCACCCCGATAAGCAGCGAGGCATTTGAGTCGCTGCTTCAGCGGATGCCGGACAACATTTACCGGGCGAAGGGGATCGTGACGTTTACGGATGCGCCAAGCCGCTTTCTTTTTCAATATGCCTATAAGGAGTCAGATTTTCTTAGAATTGATCCGCAGGGAAAAGTAAATGATGTTGCCGTATTTATTGGTGAACATTTCTCAAAGGCTTGGCTGCTGCGCGAGCTGGAGCTTCTGGAGCAAGCAGAGCATACAGCGGAATAATGCAGATTAGCCAGCCTATCGCCATCAGATCTTGTCGAAAAATGCCATCATCATGTCTATACAGGTGAATGCTTGGGCAAAATAAGCCAGATGAGGCGTAACCTTATTGCCTCTGCATCACGAAAGAATGGAAAGGTGTGGCAGCAAATGATTAAAAAATGGTTTATTCCCGCCGTGGCGCTTGCCGTGCTGTTTTCGGTCGCTCCCGTATGGGCGGCAAAATCGGCAGCGGCATTACCGGGAGCTTCATTAGTCATTCAGCACCCTAAAGAGTCCGATATGGACAGCGATCATAAGCATCACAAGGGAAAAATGACGCGTAAAGATTTTGAAGCTTATCGACTAGAGAAGCTGAAGGAAATGGCGATCTATTTCGGCATCCAAACCGAAGGCAAGAACGCCGATCAGTTGAAGAAAGAAGTAGAGGCAGCGAAGCTTGCGAATAAAGATAAATGGGAAGCGTTCAAAGCGGAGCATCAAGCAAAGCGTCTGGAGCATTTGCGCAAAATAGCCGAGGAGCATGGCATTAAGACAGAGGGCCAATCATCGGAGCAGCTGCGTGAGGAGCTTTACAAACTTCATGGCGGGAAAGGCAAACGTCCTCATCGTTTGGAGGATCATGACCGCGCGATTGAAGATAATGGCGATAAGCAAAAGGAAAAGCAAAACCAAGTATAAGCTGCATAAGCAAGCGCCGCCAAGTCATCGACTGGGCGGTTTTTTTGTATATGAACAAAGAAAGAGAAGAGAATGAAGGTTGCTATTAATCCTTACTATTTCTTTAAAAAAGGTCTATTGACTCTTGTTGACAGTTATACAGAGCGACTAAAGTAGTTTTTTGTCGAATTATATAGTGTTTTTATCCTATTTTTATCATTGTGCTGGATGCAAATTGTCAAGTATACTAGAACTAAATCATAATTTGACAAATTACGTCGTTTTTTTTTGCTTTCTCCGACAACAAGGGGCTGATAGATTGAGATGAGAAAGATTAAGTTAAGCATTGCTCAAAAGTTAATTTTATCTCTTGGCCTGCTTGTTATTCTTTCATTTGGAATTTTAGTACCCGCCCACCTCAATAAGCTATACCATTCGAACCTGCGTGAAAGCGAGCTTATCGCTCAGACGCAGTCGATAGACTACATAAATCCTTTCTCCAATTCAATGGATCAGACAATGGCGATGCTGAGCACGCTTGAAGAAACAATGCTTCAGAGGAATAAATATGGTTTGCAAAATCGGGAATTCATCGTCAATTTGCTGCAGCAGGTGCTAGGGAAGCATCCGGAACTACTAGGCGTCTTTACGTTGTGGGAGCCTAATGCGTTTGAGGGGGAAGATGAGCGCTACCGAAACATGAACAGTTACGATGATGCAACGGGGCGCTTTATTCCCTATGTGGTGCGCAAGGACGATTCCATTCAAGTCATCGCAATTAAAGACTATGAGGATAAGATGAAAGGTGTCTTTTATCAACTGCCAAAAAAAGACAAGTCTTTCTCATTAATAGAGCCGTACTCTTACGAAATTGATGGCAAATCAATATTGATGACATCGCTAGTGCTGCCCATTTTGGATGAGCAAGGCAAATTTTTAGGGGTAGTAGGAGCAGATTATTCACTGGAATCGGTGCAGAAGAAAATCGAAGGTTTCCGGCCGCTTGGCGGTTATGCCAGCATTGTAACGACCAAAAATAAATATTTGGCTAACGGCAGCAATCCAGCGCTTGTGAATACCCCATATCTTCTATGGGAGGGTATTGATGAGCTGGAAGCAATGAAAGGGACGAAGCTTAGACTTAGCTATACGACCGAACCTGGTGAAAGCGGGACTGTACTGCGGATGTTTTATCCGATTCTAATCAATAATGTTCTTTGGCATATTGAAACGGTTATTCCCAAAAAAAATATGCTCTCGGACTATTATAAAAGTTTGAAAGAATCGATTCTCATAACAGCATTTGCCCTGCTTTTAATGACGTTCGTGATGGTACTTCTTGTTCGGAAAATCATCTTGGTGAATATTAATAAGGTTGTGCAGGCAACCTATGCTTTCGCTATGGGAAAAGAAGAGCATCAGCTCATCATACATACGAATGATGAATTTGAATTTATGGCGAAGCATTTCAATAATATGCTTGCCCAGAAGAAGGAAGCAGCGCGTCTGATCGAGTACCAATCGAAGCATGATTTAATGACCGGCTTGCCCAATCGGTACGCTTATCGTCGCTATATGGAAGGGATAGTTGCGGAGAACGCTAGGACACAGGGGCCAGTTGCGTTGCTCTTCATCGACCTTGACCGATTCAAAATGATTAATGATACGCTTGATCTCGCGATGGGCGACCAATTGCTCAAGGAGATAGCAGCACGGATCGTGAGTGCAATTGACGGCGGCGGAAGTGTATTCTGGTTCGGGGGCGACGAGTATATTGCGCTGTTGGAAAACACAATTCACCTCCACCAAATCACCTACATAGCGGAAGAAATATTGTCGATTATTTCCGAGCCTGTTAAGCTCAAGGATCGGATCTTCTATATAACGGCAAGCATTGGAATAAGCATTCACTATGAGTTAAGCGCAAGCACTGCGGACCAGCTTGTTAAGGAAGCGGATATTGCGATGTACGTCGCCAAGAAAGAGCGCAACACATGCAAAATTTATACTTCTTCCATGAATGATGTGCCGAAGAAGGAGCTGATTCTTGAGAACAGCATGTTCAAGGCGCTTGAGATAGGCCAATTTATGCTTTATTACCAGCCGAAGATTGATGTAGCTTCCGGAGCCATCTATGGAGCGGAAGCATTAATACGCTGGAAGCATCCAGAGCTTGGCATGGTTTCCCCGCTTGATTTTATCCCAATTGCGGAGAAGACAGGCTTTATTATCCCGCTGGGCGAATGGGTGCTGTACACAGCTTGCCAGCAAATTAGCGAATGGGAGCGGATGGGCTTATCGCTGCTGTCGGTGAGCGTGAATATGTCGATGATTCAATTCCAGCAGAAGCAAATCGTCCATACGATTGAACGGATTATTTCCGATGCGGGCATTCGCCCTGAGCAGATCGAGCTGGAAATTACAGAGTCGATCTTCATGGACAACCCCGCGCATACGCTCAAAATATTGCATGAGCTGCAGCAGCTTGGCGTTAAGCTGTCGCTTGATGATTTTGGCACCGGCTATTCGTCGCTTAGTTATTTGCAGAACATTCCGCTGCATACGCTGAAGCTCGATAAATCGTTTATTAACGGCATTGTAGGCGATTTTAAAAAGCAGATGATATTCAAATCCGTCGTCGTCATCGCACATAATTTGAATTTGCGCGTCGTGACCGAAGGCGTCGAGACGCAGGAAGAGCTGAGTATCATTTCCGATCATAATTGCGATGGGGTTCAGGGCTATATTTTTAGTCCTCCCGTTCCTGCTCCTCGATTCGTTCAGATTTTTATGGAGCATAATAAGCAAGAAGCTTAACAGACTACCGTCTCGCGTCTAACGTGGAGGCGGTTTTTTTTCATAGCGGAATGAAGGAAATAGCCCTTTTTATTTGGTAAAATAATATTTTTCACAGAAGCTGTTACAAAACGATGGAAGATAACGTCTTCCTTATAGCTTGAGCAAAAAATGCAAGGAGGACAACGGAATGGAACATTCGGCGCCGGATTTGTTTCGTCAACAATTTAATCAGCATTATCCGTCGGTAAGACGCAAGCTGATTGCGCTTATTCGCGATGAAGCAGCCGCTGAGGATCTCGCCCAGGAAACATTTCTAAGGCTCTACCGGACTCCGCCGGATCAGCCTGAAGCAATCGGAGGCTGGCTTCAACGAGTACTGACGAGGCTGGCCTATGACTATATGGATAAGAAAGCGCGCGAGCGCGCACTGACGCAAAAGCAGGAGCAGAGCATGCTGGCGCAGCCGCAAGCGATGCCCTCCCATGAGGAGCGGGTTATCGACAAGGGCGAGCAGGAGCAGGTTCGGGTGTGGCTCGATTCATTGCCCGAGCGTGACAAGCAGATGCTGCTGCTGCGATATGAGGGCTATAGCTATGCGGAAATTGCGGAGCAGCTTCAAGTGCGCCAGCCTCAGGTCGGCACGATGCTGCGCAGAGCTGGAGAGAGACTGAAGCGGAATGCACTCAAAACAGAGGGTGCAATGTCCAACGAGTAGAGTGACCATCTATGAAGCTTGGTTAGATCGGTCAAAACCTTTTAGGAGGAGTTCAAAATGACAACCAACGATGAAAATAATAAAAAAGAACAAGAGCAAACGGCAGATGCATGGGCTCGACTTGAGAAGCAACTGCTTACTGCAGAGTGTTCGCCCCTCTGGGAACAGTGGGAGAAGCAAGGGCATCTTGCTCAGGATGATCATCATGTGCAGGGGACATCGGCAGCCCCAGGAAGCTTGCAAGCACAGCCGCAAGGAAGATTGCTCCCCGTACAGGAGCAAGTGAATTCCGTACCGCTGGGAAGAGTGCGCGTTCAATCAGGCGAGTCTGCAAACAAGCCAAACAAGGGCAGAGCAGCCCGTCGCTGGATCAAAAGAAATATAGGCAAGACAGTGGCGGCTTGCGCCGCCGCGCTCATCACCGTTGTGATCGCCACACCTTCAACGAATGAAGTGCTGGCGGCATGGCTCAATACGTTTCGTATGGATAATGTGATGGTGGTGCAGGAGGATGATTTGGTTACGCTTATGAACAGCTTTATAAAAGAAGGCGAAACGCTCGAAATGTCTAACCGCTTCGGCGAATTTGAACAAATTTCGCATGGAAGCTGGCAGAAGCTGACGCCTGAGAAGGCTGCTGAGCAGTTAGGCTTTGCCATTCCGGCAATAACCGTTGCTGATAAACAGGGCATCGATATTTCGTCGACCTCCTCGCAAACGTTTAAATTCAGCTTGAAGGTGGATGAAATCAACAGCACGATGAGCAAGCTAGGCGCGGATAAGCTGCTGCCGTCTTCCGTAGATGGCAAAGAAATCACTTTTTATACGGGCAGGGGCACGCAAATCTCCTATACGTCTCAGATGGAAGGTTCCTCTGAGCCGCGCGCTTGGATTAACTATTTGGAGGTGCCGACGATTAAGGTCGATCATTCTGTTGATGTCAAAGATGCTTTCGAGGCCGTCATTCGATTCCCGGCGCTGCCTGATCATTTGCGTGACTCGCTTATGAAAGCCTCCAACTTGGAAGATGGCCAAATCCCGCTGCCGCTCCTGACAAGGGGAGATCCGAAGAAGATCAGCATAAAAGGCGTCGATGTTTACGTGGAGAGCAGTGAAGACCATAATTCTACTACTGCGGTGTGGCTGGAGAAGGGCTATATGGTGACAGCAGGCTTCGAGAATTATGGCGATGCCAAAAAAGTAGAATCCGAAATCGCCGAGCTGGTCCGCTCATGACCGCATATGCGATAGAAACGAGCCTTTTAAGCAAGGATTATGGTGACGGGCGCGGCTGCCTTGACGTGACGTTAACCATTAGACAAGGGGAAGCCTTTGGCTTCCTCGGTCCTAATGGAGCGGGCAAAAGCACGGTCGTCAAAATGCTCACCGGTTTAATCCAGCCTACCTCAGGTAAAGCTCAACTATTCGGCCATGCTTCCGGCACTATCGAAGCGAGGCGAAGATTGGGCTATTTGCCTGAGTTGTTTCGTTATCCGGACTGGTTGACCGGCGAGGAGGTGCTTGCCTTTCATGCGAAGCTATGCGAGCTGGATCGTGTCCATGCCAAACGCCGCATCCATCAGCTGCTGGACGAAGTTGGCATCGGCAGCCGAGGACGAGACCGGCTTAAAGGCTATTCCAAGGGCATGCAGCAGCGGCTTGGTCTTGCATGCGCATTGCTGGGTGATCCCGATATTGTCTTCCTCGACGAGCCGGCTTCAGCGCTTGATCCGGTTGGCCGGCATGAGGTGCGGCAGCTGCTTGCAAGGCTTAGAAGCCAAGGGAAGACGATCTTTCTTAATTCCCATTTGCTTGAGGATGTGGAGCATTTATGCGATACGGTCGCACTGCTTAATAATGGTCAAGTGCTGGCGGAGGGCAAGGTAGCAGAGGTGCTTCGCACACAATCGAATTTTCGACTGCGAGTCAGCGGTTATACACCGCTCGCGCCTGAGCGTATACGGCAAATGCTTGGGGAAAATGTTGTTGTATCCGAAAAAGCGGCTGGTGACGGTTCCGTTTGGCTGGAACTGGCGCTTGAGGATGACGAGCAGATTGGCTTGGTCAATTATATTCTTATCGAGTTAGGGTTAACGCTATATGAGGTTGGCAAAACCCAATCCCGTCTCGATGAGTGGTTTCTGCAAGCCGTAACGGGTCTTGAGCATAGGGGGGAACGCAGATGATCGCGGTTTGGGGCTTAACGTGGAAGGAGCTTATTCGCAAGCGCGTGACGCTGATGACGATCATTATGACGGTCATATTTTGGGTCGCCTATTGGTTTGTTGCAGATGCAATCGCGGGCGAGATGCAGGATCAAGCCGTAGAGTCTTCGGTTGATTTCATAAACAAGTTTACAAGCAGTGCTATGATGCTGACACTCGGTTTTTTCTTTGGGGCTTTTGCGGTTTCTTTTCTGGCTATATTCAGCTCGGTTGCCGCTGTGACTGGGGAGGCGGAGCAAGGGGTTCTGCAATCCGTACTAGCAAGGCCTATTCAACGCTGGAGATGGTATATGGGGAGATGGCTTGGCTTCGTTTCGTATGGAGCGATGTACGCTATTCTATTATTTTCGTTAATAATTGGGATTTGCTGGATAGAGACAGGTGTATTGTTTGAACTGCCTGTTTTGTTAAAGTCGTACGTACTATTTGCTTCTGTAGTACCGCTGCTAGTCACGTTAACGATGGTTGGCTCTTGTTATCTTAGCCCATTAGGAAACGGTATCGGCATGACAATGCTATTCGGAATGGGTTGGCTAGGCAGCACAATCGGGCGTCTTATGGGAGTCAGAAGACCAGAAATGGAAGGGATGCAGACGATTGAGACGATAACCGGCTTAATTAAGCTGGTGATGCCGGCTGATGCTTTGCAGCAGCGGATGTTAAGCGAGCTGTTCTCTATTAAAGAGCTCAGTGGTTTGATTGACATCAACAGGGAGCTTAGTACGTTTTCAATTAGCGGTGCGCCTTCAAACTCTTTTTTAGTCTATTGTGTCATTTATACGGCAGCTATGCTTGCTTTAGGCTTGCTTGTTATCAAACGAAAAGATTTCTAAAGCATGCTGCCCCCGGAGTGCAAGGGAGGCAGCATTTGTTATTTAGATCGTCCACTGCGAATGAACAATTGCACTCACATACCAAGCTCCGTTTAATTCCTCAAGCACTAGAATAAGGCTCTCCCAATCCATGCCCCCATACTGGGGGTCAAAGCCGCTGAAATAATAATCCATTACATAGCTGTCCGGATAAACATCCTTAATATTGACGATCGTATTGCCCGTACCTATGATTTGGTCCTCGCCTACGGTCTCCGGATTAATAAAATCTTGATCATACACAAACTTGTCGTAATACTGCTGGAAGGTAAGCGCAATCGGTTCGCCTGAGCCGTCATAGGAGCCCCATTGATGAACAGTCGTGTCCGTTAATGCCGGCAAGCCAGTGGCTGGAAATACTTTGGCAGTCGCATTATCAATATGCGCGTAGGGTGAGAATAATAGACCTTTACCCGGATGAATATAAGCTGCAAGTGTAGTCATATCCTTTTCCTTTAATGCCAAAATAACAGCAGCTGCCGCATCTTCAGGAGTTGCTGCCTGCTCAGGCCCGCCATCATTAACTTTGCCGCTGGTAGTTGGTGTCGGCTTAGCAGCATCGGTGCTTTGATTTTGACCCGTATTCGTAGTTGTTCCTCCATCGCCCGGAGTGGTGTTCGTCTGGCTTGCATTCGTACTGCAGGCGGATAGAAGCAGGGCTAGTGCGAAAACAGCTATCAACTTTTTCATAAGCGATTCCCCCATTGTTGTAAGTTTTAGTGTCTTCATCAAGTCTGACGTTAATCGTACACAAAAGTTGCATGGGTACTTGTGGTATTTATTGTTGTCTGCTAAACTGTAAATATTATTTAGTAAATTTATTAACTAAACATGGAGTGTGGAATGGCGACGATAAAAGATATTGCGCAGGAGGCGGGCGTTTCGGCTGCCACTGTGTCAAGAGTTTTGAACAACGATATGACTTTGGCAGTAAGCGAGGAAACGCGGGCCCGCATTTTTAGTATTGCCGAGCAACTGCAATATAAGCCTTCCAAGCTGCGCAGAATGAAAAAAGAAGAGCAGCTCTCTCGTCAGCAAATTGGCCTTCTCATGTGGTCGACGCTTGAGGATGAGCATGAGGATCCTTACTTTACTTCTATTCGCAAAGGGATTGAGACGCGCTGCGAGGAGCTGGGAATCAGCATTATTAAAGTGCTGAGAGGCAATAGCCGCGTAGAGATGCAGCCCGTGCATGAGCTGGACGGTTTAATCGTTGTGGGCTCGATCGAAGAAAACGATGTGCGTCAGCTGTACAATAACGGCAATCGAATCGTTTTCGTCAATCATTCGAATGAGCTGAACGAATACGATACGGTGAAGCTTCATTTTGAGCAGGCAACTAGAGCGGTTGTCTCTCATCTTAGAGGGCTGGGGCATGAAAAAATAGGCTACATCGGCGGCAATGATTATGTGCACCGGCTGAACAGCCTCTATGAAGGAACGGAAAACGACGAGCCGCGCCGCGTATTTTTCGAGAAGGCGCTGCGCGAGCAGGGATTATATGATGAAAGCTATGTGATGAAGACCTATTGGTCCTCAAACAGCGGGTATGAAGCGATGAACCGCCTGCTGCAGCAAAGCTCGCTTCCTACGGCTTGCTTTATAGGGAGTGATCCGATGGCAGTCGGCGCGCTTCGGGCGCTGCATGAGCATGGCATTAAAGTGCCGGAGGATATGGCTATTGTCGGCTTTGACGATATCGAAATTTCCGCCTATCTGAATCCACCGCTAACAACCGTTCGCGCGCATACGGAGCATATGGGCCGAGCGGCGGTACAGTTGCTGCTTGAGCGTATTGAAGGGCGGGAGGCGGCTATTCATATGACGATCAACACGACGCTCATCGTTCGGGAAAGCTGCGGCAGTTCGTTGAAGGCTTCGGACACGTCGATTCGCTGAAAAGAAGCAGATTAACAGAGAAATTCCCTCTCATGCTAATAAACATTGGCTAGTTTCAAAAAGAGCAGTTCTAGCAGAATCACTTGAGGTTGTTCAGCTCAGTTCAGAAGCACGTCTTCTCAAACTTTTAGGAGGTTATTATTTTGACTATTCAATATGATCAGCAGCGTTCGTTATTTCATTTGCAAGCGAAGGACACGAGTTATGTCATCCATATTACGAAAACAGGCTATCTCGCACACATCTATTGGGGCAAAAAGGTGCGCGGCGTACAGCTGGAGCGCTTATTTGAACTAACAAGCCGCGCATCCTTTACGCCTAGCACGGAGCTTGACCAATTGGAATTGTCGCTCGATACGCTTCCGCATGAGTATCCGGCTTATGGCAACTCAGACTTTCGGATGCCGGCTTTTCAAGTCAAGCTGCCTAACGGCACAACCGTAACGGATTTGCGCTATGATTCATATCAGATCATCAATGGAAAACCTGCACTTGCCGGATTGCCGGCGACGTACGTGGAAAGCGATTCCGAAGCGCAGACGCTGGAGATGACACTCAAGGATGATCTGACCGGCTTGTCAGTTATTTTGTCTTATACGGTATTTGAAAACTTTGATGCGATTACCCGTTCGGCAAGAGTCGTCAACAACGGAAACGACACGCTGCAGCTGCAGCGTGCATTCAGCATGAGCCTTGATTTTGCGCATGACCGGTTTGAAATGCTGCAGCTCTCCGGCGCATGGATTCGCGAGCGGCATATTCATAGACGCACGCTCGTGCCAGGCTTGCAGTCAATCGAGAGCCGCCGCGGCTCAAGCAGCCATATGCAAAATCCTTTTGTCGCTTTGCTGTCGGAAGGCTCTACGGAGGATCATGGTGACGTATACGGGGTGAACCTTGTATATAGCGGCAACTTCACTGCCGGCGTAGAGGTGGACCAATTCCATGCTGCGCGTCTATTCATAGGCATCAATCCGTTTGATTTTAATTGGCAGCTGGAGCCGGGCGAGCAATTTCAAACGCCTGAGGCAGTAATGGTTCATTCCGAGCATGGGCTCGGGGGTATGTCGCGCAGCTTCCACGACTTCTACCGCGCACGCCTCATTCGCGGAACGTTCCGTGACCAAACGCGTCCGATTCTCGTCAATAACTGGGAAGCGACGTATTTCAACTTTAACGCGGATAAAATCGAAGACATCGCCCGCGCAGGCCAAGAGCTCGGCATCGAGCTGTTCGTATTGGATGACGGCTGGTTCGGGAAGCGCGATAACGATACCACTTCGCTTGGCGATTGGTTCGTAGACCGCAATAAGCTGCCTAACGGCTTAGAGGATTTGGTCAGCCGCGTGAAACGTCTCGATATGCAATTCGGCCTATGGTTTGAGCCGGAGATGATCTCGCCGGAGAGCGAGCTGTACGAAGCGCATCCCGATTGGTGCCTGCATGTAGAGGGGCGCAGACGTACGCAAGGGAGACAACAGCTTATTCTGGATATGTCGCGCAAGGATGTGCAGCAATACATCGTGAAGTCGATTTCGGACATTCTTTCAAGCGCGCCGATTACGTACGTGAAATGGGATATGAACCGCAATATGACGGAGATCGGCTCGGCGCTGCTGCCAGCAGAGCGTCAGCGCGAGACGGCTCACAGATATATGCTTGGCCTTTATGCTGTGCTAGAGGAAATCACGTCATCGTTCCCGAACATACTGTTCGAGAGCTGCTCTGGCGGCGGCGGCCGATTCGATGCGGGCATGCTGTATTACATGCCGCAAACGTGGACAAGCGACAACTCGGACGCGGTATCCCGTTTGAAAATTCAATACGGCACAAGCATTGTTTACCCTGTAAGCTCGATGGGTGCTCACGTATCGGCGGTGCCTAATCATCAGGTTGGACGCATCACCTCGCTTGCGACGAGAGGAAATGTCGCGCTGTCGGGCAATTTCGGGTACGAGCTTGATTTGACTCAGTTTACGGAAGAAGAGAAGAGCGAGGTTAAGGAGCAGGTTGCGCTATACAAGGATGTACGCCATCTTGTGCAGTTCGGAGATTTTTACCGTCTGCTTAATCCGTTCGAAGGTAATGAAACGGCTTGGATGTTCGTTTCCAAAGACCAAAGCGAAGCGTTTGTTGTCTTCGTTTCTGTGCTGCAAGAGCCGAATCCGAAGCTCAATCGCTTCCGCCTGAAAGGGCTTGATCCGAATCGCGATTACAAGCTGCATGGCGAAGAAACGGTGTATGGCGGCGATCAACTGCTTTATGCTGGCCTAGCGACTCCGCAATTTTTTGGCGACTACTCGAGCAAGGTGTACCGTTTCCGCGCAGTGGAGTAAAGCCGTATAGCGTTGAATCGAATAAACTATCGCATAAACAAAAAGGGCGTCTCAGAAGTTGATTCAACTTCCGGGATGCCCTTTTTTTTGCTTTGTATGTAACCTTGCTTCGATTAATACATGTTAGAAGCAGTTGTTGCTGCCGCAGCGACAAGAATGATAAAAATGATGGCATAAATGACAAGAGCGATTGCAGCCCATATCAAGGACGCTTTAAAGAAGTTCTTTTTGGTTGGATTGCCTTCGCCAAATGCCCATACGAACATCATGATAATGTTTACGATCGGAATGATCATAACAAGGGTGATGAGCATCCATTCTTTTACTGTAATAACTGGGGAAACAGGCTGCTGCGGATGGTAGTCGTATCCAGGCACAACCGTATTTACTGGGGGCTGTTGGTAGTGATCCATTTATTTCTCTCCTTTGATTTGTTGTTTTTGTAACATTTTGTTCACAAATTTATTATATATAAATTCCCAATGTTTACAACACTTATTTTTGTAAAAAAAGAAGCATATACAAAAATATAATAAAGATTGTACTAATTTATACAAAAAAATAAAAACGGATATTGTCAAATGAAAGGGAGACTACTATTCTATTAATCTTTAATTTTACATTTTAAGCAGTCAAGTAGTCATAATAAATGATGAAAACCTCTTGCCCTTGACGCTGCGTCAAGGGTTATACTCTATTCCAGAGGAGGGAGTAACTGGTGGAAAAAGATTCTCTTTATGCAATAGGCGTTTTCGCCAAGCTTACCGCGGTAACTGAACGGACACTCCGTTATTATGATCGCAAAGGGCTGCTAAAGCCGTCCAGCTGAAATGCGCATGGACATCGTTTCTATACCGATCGGGATTTGATTCAGCTGCAAAAAATATTGACGCTTAAATATTTGGACTTCTCGCTTGAGGACATTGCTGCTTATTTAGCTAGGCCGGAGGAGGACTTGCAGCATTCGCTTGCCTTGTAATATGTCAGTGGATTTAATGAAGAGGAGCTTGCGCAAATAGAGCGGCTCGACGATCCTTCGCACTCGATTGACCCTATTTTATTTCCAAATGCATTCACGAAGGATGAAGAGACCTTTCTAGCCGCAGTATTCGAGCATCTTGAAGCTTTGAAAACGATTAAAGAGGGGAAATCAAATGAAAATTAGCGCTGAAGCTGAGAAAGCTCAGGCAACTGCCAGCGTATCGCAATTTTTCAAGCTGATTGCAAAGCATAAGCCAGCTACTATTTTGATAGCAGCCGCCATTGTATTAGGGCTTGGAGAGACGCTGCTTTCGCTGCTCATTCCGTTATTGACCAAAAATTTAGTTGATGAACTCTCGCAATCTACGATCGAGACGGCTACATTTGTTGTGCTCGGTGCTGTTTTTTTGGCTCAGACCATTATGTCAGGGTTCACGGTCTACACCATGTCCTATGTTGGCCAGCATGTTATTGCCGGCTTGCGGCGCGAGGTATGGGAGCGAGTGCTCAGGCTGCCTGTTCCATTCTTTGATCGCAACAGCTCTGGGGAGACGATGAGCCGCGTTACGAATGACACGAATGTGATAAAGGATTTTATTATCGGCCATGTCATTTCTTTTCTGGGCGGCATTATTTCGATTATCGGCGGCGTGACTTTATTGCTGATTATCGACTGGAAGCTGACGCTGCTTATGCTGATTGCCGTTCCTGCTGCACTGCTTGTACTATGGCCGCTTGGGACCAAAATGTTCAAAGTCTCCAAATCGATGCAGGATGAAACGGCACTGTTTCAAGGTGATTTAGGCAGAGTGCTTTCCGACATCCGCCTTGTGAAGGCATCGCTTGCGGAGCCCGTTGAACAGCGCCAGGGCGGCTTGCGAATATCGCGGTTGTTTACATTTGGGCTGCAGGAAGCGAAAATTATGTCCGTTGTAACGCCATTAATGATGACTGTAATGCTGCTCATTCTCGTGATCTTAATTGGATACGGCGGAGTGCGAGTAGCGCAAGGCACCTTAACAGGCGGCGAACTCGTTGCCATTATTTTATATATGTTTCAAATTGTCATGCCGTTTACGCAGATGGCTTCGTTTTTCACGCAATTTCAGAAAGCAATGGGTGCTTCCGAGAGAATTTTGGAGCTGCTGGGAGAGAAGGAAGAGCAATCTGGCGAGGCAAAGCCTTCCAAAGCATACACTCAAGAGGAAGCCCAAAAATCTTTGATCCAGTTTGATCGGGTAAGCTTTGGGTATTCGGAGGACCGGCCGCTGCTGCATGCAGTCTCCTTTCAAGCTAGGCAGGGGCAAGTAACCGCATTTGTAGGTCCGAGCGGTACAGGCAAGACGACGTTATTCTCTCTGATAGAGAGATTCTACAATCCGACCGAGGGTGAAATTTTGTACGCGGGAGAGTCGATTGCGTCGATGCGGCTGGAGGATTGGCGCAAACGAATCGCATATGTATCGCAGGACAGTCCAATGATGCAAGGCACCATTCGGCATAATCTCACTTATGGGTTGGAGCAAGTGGAAGAGGGGCTTATAAACGAGGCGGTGAAGCAGGCGAATTTAACATCGTTTATTCACTCGCTTCCAAACGGCTATGAGACGGAGGTCGGAGAAAGAGGCGTTATGTTATCTGGCGGCCAGCGTCAGCGGCTGGCAATAGCTCGAGCTATTTTGCGAAATCCCGATATTTTGCTGCTGGACGAAGCAACGGCACACTTAGACAGTGATTCCGAACAGCAGGTGCAGGAGGCTCTTCAAGGGCTGATGAAGGCGAGGACGACGTTAGTTATCGCTCATCGCCTCTCGACGATACGCGGCGCTGACCAAATTATTATGCTGGAGAAAGGCGAAATTTCCGGTCAAGGCTCACACGCGGAGCTGCTCGAGGGCCACCCTTTATATGCCAAGCTAGTTCAGCAGCAGTTCAGCGCCCGTGATTGAAGCGGCCTATCTCTCGTTTGCTAGCTAAGAAGTAATTTTCAGTCAATGAAAGGGTTTACAAACTAGCATATGCTATGTATAATACGAAACAAGTGAATATGATCTGCTGTGAGAAACTGAGAACAGCCATTATGTAGCACCTGCAATTGTCCTTTATGAGGAACAAGCGCAGGTGTTAAATGATGGCTGTTTATTTTTTTTGGAGGTGATGCAGCCGTTCTCGAGGCGTAGATTGCGTTTATCTTTAGCTAAGAAGAGTATGTTCTTCTACTTAATACTTATAATATGGGGGTCAAATACAATGTCCGCTTTTATGGCAGAAATCATTGGAACAGCACTATTAATTTTACTAGGTAATGGCGTAGTTGCTGGCGTATTATTAAAGAAATCCAAAGCCGAAAACGCAGGCTGGATCGTCATTACATTGGCTTGGGGCCTAGCAGTTGCAGTAGCGGCATATTCTGTAGGAGGCTTTAGCGGGGCGCATTTAAATCCTGCATTAACGATTGCGCTTGCAGTGGCAGGCAAATTCGAATGGAGTCTAGTGCCGGGCTATATTCTTGCACAGATGATTGGCGCATTCTTGGGCTCGGTATTGGTATGGCTGCACTATTTGCCTCATTGGAAAGAGACGGAAAACACCGAGCTAAAGCTAGCTGTATTTGCTACAGGCCCTGCGATTCGGAATTTTGGTGCCAATCTGATCAGCGAAATTATTGGCACATTCGTCTTAGTGATTGCGATTATGGCAATCGGGGCTAACAGCATGGCCGATGGTCTTACGCCTCTTATCGTTGGGTTTTTGGTGGTGGTTATTGGTCTTTCTTTGGGCGGGACAACGGGGTATGCGATCAACCCGGCACGCGACTTGGGTCCACGGATTGCGCACTTTGTATTGCCGATTGCGGGTAAAGGCTCTTCCGATTGGCGTTATGCGTTCGTTCCTGTCGTTGGCCCGATTATTGGCGGCGTGCTTGCTGCAATTTTCTATACATCTGTATTTACCGGTTAATAAACAAAAATAAAAATGCGGAGGTTTTTATAATGGAAAAAAAATATGTGCTTGCTCTTGATCAAGGGACAACCAGCTCTCGTGCAATTTTGTTCGACCGTGAGGGCAACAATGTAGGAACGGCTCAAAAGGAATTTACGCAAATTTATCCAAAAGCAGGCTGGGTTGAGCATGATGCGATGGAGATTTGGGGAACGCAAAGCGGCGTAGCCCGCGAGGTGCTTGAAACCGGAGGCGTCAGCCCGCAGGAGATTGTATCCATCGGAATTACGAACCAGAGGGAAACGACTATCGTTTGGGATAAAAACACCGGCAAGCCCGTTTATAATGCAATCGTGTGGCAGGACCGCAGAACCGCTGAAATATGCGATAGCTTGAAGGAAAAGGGATTAGAGACATATATCCGCGAAAATACGGGTCTCGTAGTGGATGCCTATTTCTCGGGGACCAAAGTGAAATGGATTTTAGACAATGTAGAAGGTGCTAGAGAGAAAGCGGAGCGAGGCGAGCTGCTATTTGGTACGGTGGATACTTGGCTGATTTGGAAATTGACAAGAGGACAAGTCCACGCAACTGATTATACGAATGCGTCCCGTACGATGTTGTATAATATTATGAATTTGAGCTGGGACGAAAAGCTGCTGGAGGAGTTGAACATCCCGCTATCCATGCTTCCTGAAGTGAAGCCTTCCGTAGGACTTTACGGCGTCACGGATCCGCAGACGTTCGGCGGAGCAGAAATTCCGATTGCCGGAGTTGCGGGTGATCAGCAAGCTGCGCTATTCGGTCAGACCTGCTTCGAGTCCGGCATGGCCAAAAACACGTATGGCACCGGCTGCTTTATGCTGATGAACACCGGAACGAAAGCAGTTGCTTCCAAATCCGGATTATTGACAACGATCGCTTGGGGCATGGACGGCAAAGTGGAATATGCGCTGGAAGGAAGCATTTTCATTGCGGGGGCAGCGATCCAGTGGCTTCGTGACGGTCTGAAGCTGTTTGATTCTGCATCGGATTCCGAATATTACGCTGGCAAAGTGACGGATACGGATGGCGTTTATGTGGTACCGGCATTTGCGGGGCTTGGAGCGCCATACTGGGATATGTATGCAAGAGGAGCGATGTTCGGCCTGACGCGCGGCACTAAGAAGGAGCATATCGTTCGGGCTACGCTCGACTCTATGGCTTATCAGACCAAAGACGTGCTTGGCGCGATGGAGAGCGATTCGGGCCTTAAGCTCCAGTCCTTGCGGGTGGATGGCGGGGCAACGGCAAACAATTTATTGATGCAATTCCAAGCAGATATACTAGGCGTGCCTGTACAAAGACCTGCGGTCACGGAATCTACTGCGCTTGGGGCAGCATACATGGCAGGAATTGCGGCAGGCTTTTGGAAGAAAGAAGACATTGCAGGACGGGCAAACGGGATTGCAACCTTCGAGCCAAAAATGGAGGAAGCGGTCCGCAGCAAGCTGTATAAAGGCTGGAAGAAAGCAGTTAACCGGACGATGGAATGGGAGAAGGATGAAGAATAGAAGCGATAAAGCTTAAAAGATAAGCCATTCACTTTTGATACGGCGGCGTTTTAGACAATCCACATCATTATCTGTTCCTTTTGTAATGAGGGGTGGATAAGAGATGTGGATTTTTTATGAAAAAAATGTAAATATTTTAGAAATAGGCTATAATTTAAGTTCTTACATTGGATTCCTAATTATGAAATAGATCACGCAAGCAAGGAGGGGAGCTATGATTCAGGATACCGTTATACCGGCTGTTCGAGGCTTTAAGGAGCTAGAGAAGGCTCTGGCATCGCCGCAGGAAATCATTTTTTTGCTGGAAGGCGAACTGATTCAATTGCAAAGCATCGTACAAAGCGTCAAGAGCGCCAATAAGAAAATATATCTCCACTTGGATATGGTAAGAGGCATTAAAGATGATGAAGCCTCGATTCATTTTTTGTCCAAAAGCATCAAAATCGATGGGGTGATCAGCACAAGAACCTCCTCATTGATTAATGCTAAAAAGTATGGCCTTAGCGCGATACAGCGCGGATTTATCATTGATTCCCACTCGATGAAGACGATTATAAATTCTGCGAAGCATGTGAAGCCTGATTACATCGAAATTTTACCGAGCTTCTCTCATCCGAAAATAGAGGCTATAAAGAAAGAGACCGGGGTAGATATTATTTTGGGCGGATTTATTGAGAAGAAAGAGGATTTGCCCATCTTATTTGGCGCAGGTGCTGTAGCTGTATCGACAAGCAGAATGGAATTGTGGAGTTAAAAGAAAAAGGCAGGTTTTAAAAAGGGGTATCCCAAGAGTAGCAGCTAACTACTAAGGGTTAACCCCTTATTTGCCTTGTTTGATGAAATAATCGCGTTCCCGTTGATTGCGTAATCGAATGGGTTCACTGTAAATAAACGAACGCATTGAAATATTGTATATAGAAATAGAATTTATCTATTATGGGAGCGATTGACTGCGTTTGAACGCAGGTGATAGACTCATCTCTATAAATCCAACAAAACCTATTTGAATTATGTAATATCTAAAAACAAAGCTTAGCTAAGGCAATCATATGCCTATTTCAATGAAATATGAGGGGTGGAGAAAGATATGGCGGTGCAAAGAAAACTAAGATTGGGTGCCATATTGCATGGTCCAGGAGGCAACTTCGCAGGCTGGAGACATCCAGATGCCGCAGCGGATGCGAGCGTTAATTTTGAATTTTATAAGCAGCAGGCAATTAAGGCTGAGGAAGGAAAATTTGATTTTGTGTTCATAGCGGACGGCTTGTACATCAACGAGAAGTCGAATCCCCATTTCTTGAATCGCTTCGAGCCGATTACGATTTTGTCCGCGCTTGGCGCTGTCACTTCCAAAATCGGGCTGGTCGGAACCTTGTCTACCTCTTACAGCCAACCGTTTACAGTATCCAGACAGTTTTCTTCCCTTGATCACATTAGCGGCGGGCGAGCGGGCTGGAATGTCGTGACGTCTCCCCTCGAAGGTTCGGCGCTCAACTACAGCATCCCGCTTGAGCAGCATCCCGACCACAGCAAGCGCTATCGCATTGCTGCCGAGTATTTGAAGGTGGCTCGCGGCCTATGGGATTCATGGGAGGATGATGCATTTGTACGCAATAAGGAAACCGGTGAATTTTTTGATAAAAGCAAGCTGCACACGCTAAACCACGAAGGCGAGTTTTTTTCCGTCAAGGGGCCGCTTAATATCGCGAGATCGAAGCAGGGCCAGCCGGTCGTATTCCAAGCTGGCTCATCGGAGAGCGGAAGGAATCTGGCAGCCGCCTCTGCTGACGCTGTATTTACGAATCACGAGACGCTTGAGGAAGCGAGATCATTCTACCAGGATGTGAAGCGTAGAGCGGCTGAGCTTGGACGCTCGCCCGAAGAGATTCTTATTTTTCCGGGGATTGGCGTTATCGTAGGAGCGACAGAGGAGGAAGCGGAGCGCAAATACGAAGAGGTTGCACGCTTGGTCAGCATTGATAATGCGCTCGATAATTTGGGGCGGTTTTACGAGCATCATGATTTCAAGCAGTATCCGCTGGACGGACCGTTCCCTGATCTCGGCGAGCTCGGCAAAAACAGCTTCCAAAGCACGACGGACAAAATCAAGCGGGAAGCGAAGGAGCATGGCTTAACGCTGCGTCAAGTCGCGCTGCGCGCGGCAACGCCAAGAACGCCGTTTATTGGAACCCCTGAGAAGGTTGCCGATCTAATTCAAGAGTGGTTTGAGCAGGGAGCGATCGACGGATTTATTATCGGGGCGGGCGTACCGACAGGGCTGGACGAATTTGTGGAGCTTGTCATTCCGGTACTGCAGCAGCGCGGCTTGTTCCGCACCGATTACGAAGCGGATACGCTGCGCGGCAACCTAGGCCTAGAGATTCCAAGCAATCGCTATACCGAACAGCGTCTTAAGCAGTTGGAATCCTTGGAGGATCAAGCGGCCTCTGAAGCAGCGGCAGCGCAAACAAACGGAGCTTTTTAACTTAAACAGAATGAACAGGGGAGAGATTGAGATGTTAAAAAAACGAATCAGTTGGAAAACCATTATTGCACTTACGACAGCGTTAGTATTGGTGCTGAGCGGCTGCGCGGGAACGAAGCAAGCAGGCAGCAAGAATGAGGAGACGGAAGCTGGCTCTAGCACGAACGCATCAGCCTCTACAGAGACGATTAAGGGCGGAGAACTAACCTATGCGCTGGCAACGTCGCCGGATAATCTCGACCCGCATCGCAGCGGCTTAGCCGTAGCGGTTCGCGTCATTCGTACGATTCACGATAACCTTGTCGCCCAGCTGACTGACGGCTCGATTGTGCCGTGGCTGGCAACGGAATGGGAAATTTCAGAGGATGGCAAGAGCTATACGTTCAAGCTGCGCCAAGACGTTAAATTTCATGACGGCACACCGTTTAACGCCGAGGCAGTGAAGTATAACTATGATCGGATTCTGAATCCGGAGACTAAAGCCGCTAACTCGGCCGCTTTGATCAGACCTTACAAATCGGCCGAAGTAATCGATGAATTTACCGTCAAGCTGAATCTGGAGACGCCCTCCAATGCGTTTTTAGGCAACCTTAGCCAAGCGCTGGTCAGTATCGTATCGCCGACTGCTGCTCAGAAGCAAGGCGATCAGCTTGGCAAAAATCCGGTTGGAACGGGTCCGTTTAAATTTGTAAGCTGGGAAGAGAATTCGCAAATTACGGTGGAGCGAAATCCCGATTACAAATGGGCGCCGCCTCTGGTTGAGAACAAGGAAGCGCCTTACCTGGATAATGTCACCTTTAAAATAGCGCCCGAGGAGGCTACTCGAATCGGAAGCGTGCAGAGCGGCCAAGTGCTGGCAGGCGAAACGATTCCGCCGCAAAATATTCTCGCGCTTGAGAAGGACGAGAAGCTTCAATTGTTCAAATCGAATACGCGGGGCTTGCCTTATACGTTATTCATCAACCAAACGAAAGCGCCATGGAACGAACTCAAAGCAAGGCAGGCGCTTCAGTCGGCCATTGATGTAGATACCATCGTCAAAACCTTATATTTAGGCACGTATGACCGTGCTTGGTCACCGCTTACACCAGGAACCTTCGGTTATGACAAGTCGCTCGAGAGCGGCGTTAAGCCAGATCTAGGCAAGGCAAATGCACTGCTTGATGAGCTGGGCTACGTGAAGGGCGCCGACGGCTTCCGTGCGAAAGACGGCAAGAAGCTTACGCTTCATTACGTTGACGGCTCGCCGAACCGGGAGAAAAGAAATGATATAGCAGCCATTATCCAGCAGCAATTAAAGCAAATCGGCGTTGCGGTAGAGGTAGAAATTACGAAGGATGTTCGCACGATTGTGTTCGAGAACGGCGACTACGATATTTACGGAAATAGCCAGGTCAACTCCGACCCTGAAGCTTTACGCGCTTTCTATCACTCTGATTCCGTCAGCGTAGGCGGTAAACAGAACCTTGCTGCATACAAAAACGCTGAGGTAGACAGCTGGATCGATCAAGGCTTGATCGAGAAGGACACTGCAAAGCGGCAAGAACTGTACGCAAACGTTCAGAAGGCGATTATCGATCAAGCGGTCATCATTCCGATCTACGTTTTCCCTTATACCATAGCAGCATCCAAGACAGTTAATGGAATCAAGTTTGATTCCCTCGCTTATCCGTTGTTTAATGATGTATTTATTCAAAAATAAGCAGTGGAAGTCATCCTTCCATAAGGAGGTAAGTGATGCTTAAAGCGATTAGTATTCGGTTATTTACCTCCTTGCTCGTCATTTTGGGATCGCTCGTGCTCGTATTTGTCATCGTTTATCTGTTGCCGGGCGACCCTGTCTTATCTATGGTCGACCCAAGCACGGTGTCGCCCGAGGTGATTGCGAGCCTGCGCGCGCAGCTTGGCGTTGATAGGCCGCTCTATGAACAGTTTGGCTCTTATGTAGGGAAGGTTTTGCAAGGGGATTTTGGCAAATCGATCGTAAATGACGAGCCGGTGCTGCCCAAAATTATTGCTCATTTGCCGGCGACGCTTGCTTTGACGGCTGCAAGCTGCTTAATAGCAGCCGTTGTCGGCATCTGGCTCGGGGTGCTGTCGGCGATCCACCGCGATCGCTGGATCGATATAACGGCAAGAATAGTCGGGTTATTCGGCATTTCGATGCCAACCTTTTGGTCGGGCATATTGCTCATTCTTATCTTCTCGATTACGCTCGATTGGTTTCCGGCGATGGGCTCGGAGGGCTGGAAGACGCTTGTGCTGCCGGCTGTCGGGCTAGGCATTGTCGGAGCGGGCTTCGTCGTTCGGCTCGTCCGCAACAGCATGCTTGAAGTGATCAACGAGCCATTTATCGTAACACTGAGAGCTAAGGGCGTATCGGAGAAGCTTGTCATGTACCGGCATGCGCTGCGCAACGCGCTTATTCCAGCCCTGACGATGATCGGCGTTCTTAGCGGCGATCTGCTCGCAGGAACCGTCGTCATCGAAACGGTATTCTCCCGGCAAGGAATCGGGAGAGTCATATCGGATGCGCTAATGTCCAAGGATTTGCCAGTCGTGCAGGGCGTCGTCTTTTTCTCGGCCATTATGTACGTCGTCATCAATTTAATTGTGGACCTCTCTTACCGGATCATTGATCCGAGAGTCAGGCGTTCGCAATAGGCAAAGGGGGAGCTTCACATGAAGGAGACCGCAGTCGCCAAGCCGGCTTGGCCGAGAATTAGGGCAGCACGCAGCTTGGCGCCTAGAAGGGCCAAACTTAATGTATCCAACCTGCTTGTCTATGCAGCTGGTTTTATCGTGCTCTTCATCGTATTGTGCGCGCTTATTCCGGAGCAGATCGCTCCTTATTCGCCAACGGAAATGATCATGACCGATATTATGCTGCCGCCAAGCTTTACGCATTTGTTCGGCACCGATTATTACGGCCGAGATGTCTTTAGCGTAGTTGTCTACGGCAGTCGCGACTCGCTGATGATCGGCTTGGCATCGGTTATTGTCGGCGGCTTTCTTGGCGCTTCGATTGGCGCATTATCGGGGTTTCTTGGCGGCATTTTCGATACGGTCATTATGGGCTTTATCGAGGTGTTGATGACGATTCCCGGCATTCTATTCGCGCTCGCTATTGCGGCTGCGATGGGCCCAAGCTTGTTCAATGTTGTGCTGGCGGTTGCTTTATCAGCCGTTCCGGGCTATGCCAGAGTATTCCGCGGTCAAATTATAAGCATCAAGGGGCGACCGTTCATTACGGCGGCGCGCTCGGTTGGCGCGGGCCATTTGCGCATCTTTTTCCTCCATGTTTTGCCGAATGCTTGGTCGCCGCTGCTCGTGATGGCAACGATCGGCTTAGGCACCTCGATATTGGTAGGATCGGGGCTTAGCTTTCTTGGACTAGGCGTCATTAAGGAAATTCCCGATTGGGGTACGCTGCTGTCGCAAGGAAGAGGCTATTTAACCGTTGCTTGGTGGATGTCCACCTTCCCAGGTCTTGCGATTACTTTACTCGTATTGTCGGTCAATCTGATGGGCGACAAGCTTAGAGACCATATCGATCCGAAGAAAAGCAGAATTTAGGAGGGGGCACTCATTTGAAAACATTGCTTGAAATTGAGCATCTAACCGTCAAGTTTGCTACTCCTAAGGGCTGGTTGACCGCTATTTCGGACGTATCGCTTAGCATGAAGCCGGGCGAGACGGTATGTCTCGTCGGAGAATCCGGCAGCGGCAAGACGATTACTTCCAAATCGGTCATGCGTTTGATCGACTATGAGAATGGCGTAATCGCAAGCGGCGAAATGAAGCTGGACGGCATCGATTTAGTACGCACGCCGCAAAAAGGCATGCGCACGCTGCGCGGCAAAAAAATGGCGATGATCTTTCAGGAGCCGATGTCAGCCTTTGATCCGGTATTCACAATCGGCAGTCAGATTGTAGAGGTCATTGCCGGGCATAAGCTCGGCAGCAGCGAGAAAGCGCGGGAGCGCGCGATTCATTTGCTCGGCCGCGTCGGCATTCCCGAGCCGGAGCTGCGGATGAAGCAGTATCCGGGCGAGCTGTCCGGCGGAATGCTGCAGCGGGCGATGATCGCGATGGCGCTTGCCTGCGGCCCGGAGCTGCTCATCGCTGACGAGCCGACAACGGCGCTCGATATGACGATTCAAGCACAAATTTTGCAGCTGCTGCAGGAGCTTAAGACAGAATTCAATATGTCGATTCTTCTTATTACGCATGACTTGGGCATTGCTGCCGAAATGGCTGATCGCATTATTGTCATGTATGCGGGTCAAGTCGTTGAGCAAGCAACAGCTGAGCAATTGTTTGAGCAACCGCATCATCCTTACACGCAGGGCTTGCTTCGTTCCATTACGACGCTGGACAGCGAGAGAGGCTCCAAGCTGTTCTCCATTGATGGAAGCATTCCGAATTTGTTCGAGCTGCCGACAGGCTGCCGCTTCCACCCAAGGTGTCCGCATGCAACTGACAAATGCGTGAAGGAAAGCCCGCCTCTCTTCGATGTTAATGACCGCCAAGCGGCGTGCTGGTATGCGGAGGAGCTGGCGGAGGCGCAGGCATGGAAACGCACAGATAAGGCAAGCGCTGTTCCAGCTGCGACTGTGATAGAGCGTGTCAGTCTTGTTGCAGAAAAGGCGGCTTTGGCCGAAAATCTATTTGAAATCGAAGGCTTGCGAAAATATTACCCGCTCGGCAAAAGCTTGCTGTTGCGCCGCTCATCCGCGATTCGCGCTGTCGATGACGTGTCCTTCCAGATTCGCAAGGGGGAGACATTTGGCCTTGTCGGTGAATCCGGCAGCGGCAAATCGACGCTCGGCCGCGTTATTATGCAGCTAGAGAAAGCAACGGCAGGCACAGTGACCTTTGCAGGTCAGAAACTAACGGAGATGAAGCAATCCCAGCTGCATGATGTGCGCAAGGATATGCAGATGATCTTTCAAGATCCGTTCGGCTCGATGAATCCTCGCTGGCGAGTGGGCGATATCATTGGGGAACCGCTCTCGATCCACACCTCGCTTAGCGCAGCAGAGAAACAATCGCGAATCGAAGAGCTGCTCCAGCTCGTCGGTCTTAATCCTTCCTGGCATGAGCGTTACCCGCATGAGTTTTCCGGCGGTCAGCGGCAGCGCATCGGCATCGCCAGAGCGATCGCGCTGCGTCCATCCTTCGTGCTTGCCGATGAAGCGGTATCGGCGCTTGATGTATCGGTGCAAGCGCAAATCGTCAATTTGATGCAGGATTTGCAGCAAAGCCTCGGGCTGACGTATTTGTTCATTGCCCATGGCCTTCACGTGGTCAGACATATCTCGAACCGGATCGGCGTCATGTACTTGGGCAAGCTTGTTGAAATTGCCGATAGCGAGGAACTGTTCAAGCACCCTGCGCATCATTATACGAAAGCGCTCATTGCCTCGATTCCTTGGCCGGACCCGTCCCGCAAGAGAGGGCTTCTAACCATTAACGGCGAAATTCCGTCCCCCGCAAATCCCCCCGCAGGCTGCCGCTTTCATACACGCTGCCCCGCTGCGACAGCGCTGTGCAAGAACGAGCAGCCGGAGCTGCAAGAGATTGAACAAGGACACTTCGTAGCCTGTCATTATCCTGCTTAAAAGCCGAGAGCCTCATTTACTGGGGTTCTCGGCTTTTGTCGTTTGCGGGTAGGCACATATGACTAAGGGACCATTGACGGGCTGAAAAACACCATGGTAACCTAATTCCATATGGAAACAATTGGAGGGGTACTCTTGATTGAAATTCGCTTATCGGTTGGCTATGACGAGTATGAAGAAGGGATTAGAATGTCTAGCTTGATCGAAAAATTGGCATCGAGCGAGGATGGCAAAAAGCTGTCTATACTCACGATTGGCGATTGGGGTCAGGCGTATGAGAATTCTCCGGACAGCTTCATGGAATCGTTGATCAGCCATAAGGATGCTTTTCCTAATTTAACGAAACTATTTATTGGAGATATGGGCTTTGAGGAATGCGAGGTTTCCTGGATTAATCAGACGAATCTCTCGCCGCTGCTTGCGGCATTTCCGAATTTGCAGTCGTTATCAATAAAGGGCAGCCAACAATTAAGCTTGCAGCCGCTCGTTCATGATAAGCTGCAGGAGCTGGTCATTATTTGCGGAGGACTGCCGAAGTCGGTGCTTGAGGAAATTACGAGCGCGAGGCTGCCGGAATTGAAAAGGCTGGAGCTTTATTTGGGCGTTGAGGATTACGGCTTTGACGGCGGAATCGAGGATGTGCTGCTGCTGATGAAGGGGGATCTATTCCCGAAGCTTACTTATTTAGGCTTAAAAGACAGCGAAATTCAGGACGAAATTGCGATTGCGATCACGGATGCGCCGATTTTGGACCAGTTGGATACGCTCGATCTCTCTTACGGCACGCTTTCTGATGAAGGTGGGGCAGCGCTGCTTGCGAGCGAGCGCATTAGGAAGTTGAAGCATCTTAATCTCAGCTATCACTACATGACGGGCGAGCTGCTGGAGCGCTGGAAGCAATCGGGCATGTCGGTCGACGTGACCGATCAGCAGGAAGCGGATGAAGACGATTGGCGTTACCCATTTCTAACCGAGTGATGGGCAGCTATTCAATCGGAGGCAGAGAGACTCCCTTTCTATTAATAGGGAATCCAGCAAACAAAAGGACAATGGGTCTGCAGGCGGCAAGAAGCAAGCTGGGGCTGGCTCCGGCTGTCGTGCTCTCGTATGAGCAGCTGCTTAAGCGGAACGTGTACATACAAGATGTACTGCAACAAATGACAAGCGGCGGAGAGATCATCATACGGCTTGATGCGCCCGGCGAGGACCAGGCGGTTGAACGGGAGCTGATCGCTTGGGGAGCACCCGACCGCAGTGGTGACGATGTCTTCTGGTCTGCATGCTCGCTGCCTGAGCGCATTTCGATATCGGCTGCGGACGCGCTTGCTCTTCCTCTCCAGCATGGACAAATCTATTATCCGGCGCAGTGGTACCGCGGCTATTGCCGATTTCTTGCCGCTATGCACCGGGAGGTAAGGGCTTCAAAGATAGCCGTCCGCTGGGTCAATTCGCCAGGCAGCATCGCGAGCATGTTCGACAAAAGAAGCTGCTGGCAGCTATTGTCGCGGCTCGGCCTACGCGTGCCGGCTTTGCCGGCGCCTGTCGGATCGATCAAAAGCTACGATGAGCTGCAGGCGGCAATCTCGATCAGCGGAATGAGGCGGCTGTTCATTAAGCTCGCCTGCGGATCTGGCGCTTCCGGCGTTATCGCTTACCAGATCAACCCGCGGACAGGCGCTGAGCTAGCCATAACGACCATTGGCATTGAGGAGCAAGCCGGAAGCAGCAGCTTTTACAATGCCGGCCTGCTGAGGCGTTACCGAGAGCATTCCGATATTAGGCAAATCATTGACTGGGTATGCAGGGAAGGCGCGCATATCGAGCGCTGGATCGAGAAGGACAGCTTCGAGAGCAAGTCGTTTGACGTGCGCCAGCTCGTCGTGAATGGCGAGGCTTGCCATACGGTGCTGCGGCTGAGCAGCACGCCTATTACCAATCTGCACCTTCGCAACGAGCGAAGGATGGATATCGACGAGCTGCTATCCGCCGAGGTGATGCAAGCGGTGAAGCTAACGGCGGAAGCTGCGCTCCGTGCTTTTCCTGGAAGCCGGGCGGCGGGCGTGGATGTGCTCGTTCAAAGAGGCAGCGGACTTACGTATGCAATAGATATTAATCCATTTGGCGATTTGCTCTATGGTGCCGAGTATGAGGGGATGAACACCTATGAATGGCAAATGCGCGAGCTTCTCAGAAAGGAATAGCAACGTATGCTGGATATGAACCAAATCGTGGGTTCCCACGATATTTTGATGATTACGCTCGACACGCTGCGCTATGACGTGGCGAAGCTGGAGGAAGCGAACTGTCCGAACCTTTGCGCAGGCGGAGGGTGGGAGATGCGGCATTCGCCGGGCAGCTTTACATATGCGGCCCATCATGCTTTTTTCGGCGGCTTTCTGCCGACTCCGGCGAACACGGACAAAGCTTCTCATGTTAGACTTTTCCACACCAAACATACAGGGCTCAAGACGCACCCTCATACCTGGTTATTTGACGCTCCGGATCTCGTATCCGGCTTGCAGGAGGCTGGCTACCGGACGATCTGCATCGGGGGCGTCATTTTTTTTACGAAGAAAAACAAGCTTGCCAAGGTGCTTCCCAGTTATTTTCAAGAAAGCTATTGGCGGATGACCTTTGGGGTGACCAATCCCCGCTCGACCGAGCATCAGGTAAATCATGCGCTGAAGCTGCTGGAGCAGGCAGATCCCGCTGAAAGACTGTTTTTGTTTATGAATATATCCGCCATGCACGGGCCTAATCACTACTTCGTGCCTGGCGCGAAAAAGGATTCCGTAGAGACGCAGCGCGCGGCGCTTCGCTATGTGGACAGTCAGCTTGGCGTGTTGTTCGAAGCAATGAGGCGCCGGGGCAAAACGCTTTGCCTAGCGTTCTCCGATCATGGGACGGCTTACGGCGAGGACGGCTACGAGGGACATCGTTTGGCGCATGAGGTCGTTTGGAACGTGCCTTATCGCGAGTTTATATTGGAATAAGGAGGGCAAGCAGCTTGCAGCATATCTCATCGCAACAATCTTCTCCCGAGCTGCGGGAGCGGGAGCAGCGGTTTACGCAGGCTCCATACCGATCATACCTGTATTCCTATCCGCACAAGACGGCTTATCGCGATTTGCAGCCCGCACAATCGCTGAAGGAGCTGTGGGAGCGGGATCAAACGGACTATCACTTTTTGTATATGCACATTCCTTTTTGCGGAGCGCGCTGCGGCTTTTGCAATTTATTTACGCTGCCGGACCGGCGTGTGGATGTCCATGAGCAATATGTTGATGCGCTTCAGCGTCAAGCGGAGCAATGGGCCCCTTGGTTCCAAAATCGATCGTTCTCCAGATTCGCAATTGGCGGCGGAACGCCAACGCTGCTGGAAGCGAGCCAACTGAACCGGTTATTCGACATTGCTGAGCATACGATGGGGCTTGATCCCGTGCTGGCATCGATATCGGTAGAAACGTCTCCGGAGACGGTAACCGCAGATCGGATGCGTGTGCTGAAGGATAGGCTCGTTGACCGCGTCAGCATGGGTATCCAAAGCTTTGTGGAGGAGGAAGCCGCAGCCATCTACCGTCCGCAGAAGCCGCGTATTGCGGAAGAATCGCTGGAAACGCTGATGAGCTATCAATTTCCGCTCGTTAATGTAGATCTTATCTATGGCTTGCCTGGGCAAAAAGAGGATACATGGCTGTTCTCGCTTGAGAAGGCGATCAGTTACGGTCCGGGCGAAATATTTATTTACCCGCTTTATACGCGCGAAAATACGATTTTGAAGCCTGAGCAAATGCGCAGCGCAGGAGACGATATTAGGCTCTCGCTTTATCATATTGCAAGGCAGCGTCTGGAAGCCGCGGGCTACAGGCAATATTCGATGAGGCGTTTTGCGAAGGATATTCCTTTTAATCATAAGAACTTGTTGCCCTTCAGCTGCCAGGAGGAAGGCATGGTTGGCCTCGGCTGCGGAGCCCGTTCCTATACGCGCGAGATACACTATGCTTCACGATACGGCGTAAGCACGGCGGCGACAAGAAGCATCATTGAGGATTACGTAACAGCTGAGCGCCACGATACGGCAGATTACGGCTTTATTTTGAGCGAAGCGGAGCAAAAGCGCAGGTATATTCTAAAGGCGCTGCTGCACCGGGAGGGACTTGCGCTATCCGCATACGAAGGGCGTTTCGGAACTGATCTGCTGGAGGAGCAGCCCGATTTGAAGGAGCTGCTTGGCGCCGGACTAGCCGAGCTTGATGCAGGAATATTGCGGCTGACGACGGATGGCTTGGCTTATTCGGACGCCATCGGTGATGAGCTTATCTCGGGCGAGGTAAGAGAGCTGATGAACGGGTATGTCATCCGGTGAAGGCGGTGCTCTATTACCGAGGTGCATTGTCGTCATGCAATTATGACTGTCCGTACTGTCCCTTCAGCAAGACAAAGGATAGCAAGGAGACGCTTGCGAAGGATAAGCAGCAGCTTCAAGCTTTCATGGAATGGGTTAGCGAGCAAGGTGCGGCGGGTCATCAGCTCTCGATTTTCTTTAATCCATATGGAGAGGCGCTTGTTCACCGCTGGTATCGCGATGCGATGATCGAGCTTTCCCATTTGGCGCATGTAGTGAAGGTTGCAGTGCAGACCAATTTATCCGTTAAGCTTGAATGGACGCAGCAGCTTGCGAAGGACAAAGCAGCGTTCTGGGCAACCTATCATCCCGGTCAAACGAGCCAAGCTCATTTTCTAGGCCAATGTATGAAGCTGTATGAGCAGGGAATTTCGTTCAGCGTAGGCTCAGTAGGCATTCGAAGCGCGTTTGACGCCATTGCTCAACTGCGAGAGCTGCTGCCGGAGGATGTCTACCTATGGGTGAACGCTTTTAAGGATCGGAAAGCTTACTATACGGAGGATGAGGTTGCGTATTTAACGCAAATCGATCCTTACTTTGGGCTGAATGTGCCCGATTACGACAGCCTCGGCAAGCCGTGCGGCGCAGGGGCGAATGTGTTTTACGTGCAGGGTGCCGGCATCGTCAAGCGCTGCTACAGCGATCGGAAAGTCATTGGACATCTCTATAGGGACGGACTTACGGGCCTCGCTGCCGAGCGGCCTTGCGGGATGAAAAAATGCGGCTGCTACATCGGCTACATTCATATGCCGGAGCTGGGGCTGGAACAGGTTTATGGGGATCGTTTGCTGGAGCGAATACCGGCTGGCTTTGCTCGGTAAACGCACTGCCGCTATGCAGATTGCAATGAATCAGTTGCTGAGTCAAAATAATAAGTCGCAAATATTAGCGCAGCTGCAAGCATAGCAAAAGGATGAAGGGAGCCGAGCGGCTCCCTTTATTCGTGTATGAGCAATAGGGCGGGGCTTGCTTGCTTCAAAATCGCTCGATTGGGGTACAGTACATTATGGATTGAATACTGAGAGGAGCGTGCATATTGATGACGCAGGCGAAGAAGGTTGCTTTTCTACTAGCCAATGATTTTGAAGATTCCGAGATGAAGAACCCTTATGATGAAATGGTGAAAAATGGGCATGAGGCCGTTATTATTAGCTTGAAGAGCAATGAGGAGCTGAAAGGAAAGCAGGGCACGATTGCGTATACCTCTCACTTGGGTATTGCAGAGGCGAATGCGAGCGATTATGCTGCCATCATTATTCCCGGCGGAAAATCGCCATCCTACCTCATGAATAACGCGGATGTGCAAGCCTTCGTCAAGGAGGCCGATCAAGCCGGCACGACGATTGCGGCTATTTGCCACGGTCCGCAAATATTGGAGACGGCAGGCCTGCTCAAGGGCCGTACGCTTACCGCATATCCGGGCATCTCGTCGGAGATTAAGGCTGCGGGAGGAAACTTCGTTGACAAAGAGGTCGTCGTGGACCGCAACTGGGTGACGTCACGGACGCCTGAGGATGAGCCAGCTTTCATTCGCGAAACGATTGATAAGCTTGGCGTAAACGCATGGTAGGCTGAGCTCTATACGCGAGGATGGAAGCGTGTGTTATGAGCGCAGTCATGCCGGATTTGAGATCACCGCATATAAACAGTTGAGGTTTCACAAATTTAACTCCCAATAAGAAAACGAACACTAGAAGCAGAAGCATTCTAGTTGCTCGTTTTCTTATTTTTGTTCTAAACAAATTAGTGTAATAATGAGCCCTTTTATGAGCAAATAACTTTTTTTGCCGAAGTCATTCATTTAAAAAAAGCGTCATACAGCCCCGGTGCTTTAGAATGGATGAAGCGACAACCCATCCAGCACCCGAGCAACCCAGCAAGCAGCACCTCAGCCCCCAATAACCGATGAACTCAGCAACCAAGCAACTCACCAGATCCAACCTGCCTCAAGCTTTATGGATGAGGATTAACAGGTTTTTCCAGCTAAATGGTTTATTTACCTTCTCAACGAAAAATTAACGGGATATTTTCCAGTTACTTCTGTTCACTGGTCATGTTTAAAGGTTACTGGTGAATGAGATAATGCGAGGTGGTTGAGATCATCTATCACAACGCGGTGGGAGTATCTATGGGTGGGAATGTGTCGAAAAACTAGCTGGACATTTTTGTTTTTTCCTCAATAGCAATGGTGAGAGGTCGTTGGCTGCTTATGAGATTATGCGGGGAGTACAGGCTCGTCAAAATTGTTTTCCGTACCTAATTGAAGTATATTTGAAATATAGCTGCTACTTTCACTTCATGTTAAGGAGGACATGCTTGGATGCCCGATACTGCGTTTGAGAAACATATGGACAAGTCTGCCGCCGCCCCGGGTATTCAATCATCCTCAAAAGTGAGTAAATCTGCCGTTATAGAAATGGGTTTAAAATCTTTAAGTGAGCTTGGCGCGAATCACATTTGCAAGGTTTGCATCGCAAATAGCGGCTCATGCTGCAACGGCTGCCAGCATTTGCTCGACGGCGTAGGCTGCCAGAAGCGAAATACGGGCTGTACCGCATGGTTATGCGGCTTTCATAAATATTTATTTTACGAGGTTGGTCAATTAGAGGAATGGAATGAATTTTGGAGCCAGGTGCCTGGCCAAGATTTCCGGGAGGACTTCACACCCGAGCATCTTACGATAGAGAAAAAATTGCACAGTCAGCAGCACACGCTGGATCATCTTGGCGAAGCGCTCGCAGCGGATTTGCAGGAAATGGTTAGGTCCCATATTGCTATCGGCTTCATCCTGACGCTGCGGGAGAAGCTGGATAAAAATATCGACTTGCTTATGAACGGCGATAACGACCATAAGAAGAAAATACGAATAAAAAGAAAAATCAAAGTACTGACGAGCGACTTCCAGCGCTTCCACTACTTATTGGCTAAATATCACGAGCAGCAAGCTGATGATATGACCCCTTGCCACTAACACTTAGGCGGAATCGCTTAACCTACTTCGAAAAACGCAAAAAGGCGGAACAGGACTTATCCTGCTCCGCCTTTTATTAGGTTTATTTTAAAAATTCCAGCAGCTCCTTATTGAATCTGGCTGGCTCATCAAAAAGCATGCCGTGGCCGCTTTGCTCGAAAGTTACGAGCGTCGAGCCGTCAATGCCGTTCAGCAGCTGCTTCGCAAGCTCAGGCGGACAGATCGTATCGAGCGAGCCTTGGAAAATCGTTGTAGCCGTTTTGATTTGCAGCATATCGGAGCGTAAATCCTCGTCGCGAAGCGATTCGAACGTACGAACCGTTCCCCAAGCGGAGGCTTCGAGTCCAAGCTGCTGCAGCCAATCCTTAATGGGCTCACTTATCGCTTCTGCATCCGCTGCTTTAGCCATAAACTTCTCCCCAAAGTCGCGCAGCAGCTGCGGCCGGTCCTTTTTGACGGCGGCGATTTGGGCGTCAGCGTCTTCCCTCTTCATGCCGAACGGAAAATCATCCCGCTGCGTGAATGACGGTGCTGCCGCGCCAAGCAGCGCAAGTTTGCGGATGCCATATCCGCCATATCGCGCCATATAACGGACAGCTATCGCTCCGCCAACGGAGAAGCCGACCAGATAAGCTTGATCCAGCTTCAAATAATCGACAACCGCTTTTACGTCATCTGCAAGCCGATCATAGTCGTAGCCCGTTGCCGGTGCGTGAGATTTGCCGAAGCCGCGCTGGTCAATTCCGATGCAGCGGTAGCCTTGTTCTGACAGCAGAGTGAACTGATATTCAAACATCTGGCTGCTCAGCGGCCAGCCATGTAGAAAGATGACAGGAGTGCCGGAGCCGATATCCTCAACGTACAGCCTTACGTTTTTTTCAACCTCAATGTAACGTCCCATAATATCTCTCCTCTCGCTTCTATTCTTTTACTTACCCATTTAACGATCGTTTGAAAAATAAATCTTTCTCATTCGTATATGAGTTAAAATAAAAGCAGAGGATTGGAGGCTGATGCATGTTTTCTTGGCTTAGAATGGCGGTAATCCTTATCGTTACGATTTTTTTGACCCGGTTCATTCCGTTTTCGGCATTTTTTCAAAATGTAAACACATTGGTCCACGAGCTTGCCCATGCGCTGGCGACGCTGCTGCTTAAGGGGAGCGTCATGCATATTTACTTGTACGCTGATCAGAGCGGGGTGACCTATACGGCGTATACTAACAGCTGGATGGTCATTCCGATAGCTCTTGCGGGTTACACCGGCTCCGCTTTGTTTTCATTGCTGCTTTTCTATTTGCATGCGAAAGGGAAGGAACGCTTTGGACTCGCCTTAATTGCGGCAGCAGCGGGAGTCGCGCTTGCGCTATTCGTTCGAAACGGGTATGGGATGGCTTGGAGCGCGGGTTTTACGGCACTGACGGTACTCATTTATTTGGCTGCACCAAGCTGGCTGCGGACCGGTTATTATTTGCTGCTCGCCTTCATATGTCTGGTGGAATCAGTCATTAGTCCGTTTATTTTGTTTTATATTGCGGTTACCGAGCCGGCTTCGGCGGGAGATGCAGCTAGTCTAAGCGGAGCAACGTTTTTTCCGGCCTTTGTATGGTCAGCTATTTTTTGCGTCTTTGCGCTATGGTGCGCCAAAATCGCGATCGGTTATTTGTTTAGGAGAAAGCCCAGTGGGATAGTAATGAATAAATAATAATGATGGGGAAGGCTGTGTTGAAAATGTCCAAGAGCTATAGGCTGCCCGCAAGAAAAAAAGTGGATTTGACGGACATCGATCCGAAGGATACAGGCCGCTTTCTGAGCAAGGAAGAAGCTGCCCAGGAGGTCGAGGAGCTCGAGCAGGAGCTGCAGCATTTGCAGGAGAAGCTTGCCGCCGGTAAACAACAGGCGGTGCTGTTTATTTTTCAAGGCATGGATTGCAGCGGGAAAGATGGGGTCATTAAGAAAGTGTTTGCCGGACTGCATCCGCAGGGCATATCTGCCCACAGCTTCAAGGCGCCGACGGAGGAGGAAGCGCGGCATGATTTTTTGTGGAGAGCGCATCGCGCAGTTCCCGCCCTTGGTCAAATCGCTGTCTTTAATCGTTCCTACTATGAGGAAGTGCTCATCACGAGAGTGCATGGCAAGGTGAAGGACGAGGAGGCCAGGCAGCGGTTTAAGCATATCAATCATTTTGAAGCTTTGTTGGCCGATAGCGGTGTGAAGGTGGTCAAAATCTTTTTGCATATTTCCAAGCAGTTCCAGCTGGAGAAGCTTATAAGCCGAATCGAGGACCCGAGTAAAAACTGGAAGTTTGACCCTTCCGATTTATTGGAGCGCAAATCGTGGAAGCAATATCGCGGGTATTACGAAGAGCTGTTCGAGAAATGCAGCAAAGAGGCCCCGTGGCATGTGGTTCCTTCTGATCATAGATGGTATCGCAATTATGCAGTGCTCCAAATCGCAGTAGAAGCTATGCGAAGCTTGGAGCTGAAGGAGCCGCCAGCGAGTCCCGAGCTGCAGCTGCTGCTGGAGGATCTCAAGAAAGAGGAGGATTAGTACGGTCATCCTTGCTCCCTAGTAGTCCATTACTCTACACCATGGTATTATAAATGTGGAAATAAACGGGATATGGACGAAGACATATAGGGGGCATTATGCAAAAAGGCAATGATCGGATGAGAAAGAAATGGTGGTCATCGACGCTTGCTGTCTTTGTACGGGGCAGGGCTTAGCATTTCAAGCAAAAGCGAGCGGGGCACAACGATAACCTTCGAGGTGCCAGCTTCAAAAACCAAGCGTTTAAGCAGCATTCTTCTTCGGTTATCCCTATGACTGTCTCAAAAGCAGCCTACAGGGATAACCTTCTTTTTTATTCATAAAAGCATAGATGATTGGATTCGGTTATCCTGTTCCATTCCAAATTAATCGGATAATAGTACCTCTCCCCAAGGCTGTATCCACTGTAATTCGGCCGCCCATAGACTCGATCAGCCCTTTGGATACGGCCATGCCAAGTCCAGTCCCATTTGGCGTTGCAGAAGTATCCGTGCCTCGATAGTACCGCTCGAAAAGCTTATTTAATGTATCCTCATCCATTCCAGAGCCGTTATCCGCGAATTGAATCGTTAGTCCTTCATCTGCCTCAATACTGACGGTGAGCACCGTATCAGGCGGGTTGTGAAGCAGCGAGTTGGCCGTCAGGTTGTTGACCACCCGCTCTAGCCAGGGGGTGTATAAGTTAACAACCACTGCTGTATGCGACTCGTGAAACACAATTCTTTCCCTGCCGTACTCAGGGTTCGCGGCTGCTTGCTCTAGCGCCCCTCGCAGCCAGCTGTTTAAATCAACCTCCTCTGCCTCTGGCGGACGAACGCCGGTTTTCAGCCGGTAAGTCATCGCAAGATCACTGATCAGCATATCCATATGTGCAGATTTGTCGAGCATGCTGCTGGAAAATTTACGAACCTCCTCCATCGACCATTCATATTTAGGCTCCGCTAGCAAATGCGCATAGCCTTTAATAGATGACAACGGCGTTTTCAAATCATGCGTAATTCCCGCGATCCATTCCTCTCGCAAGCTATCGGTTTGATGCCGCAAGGCTTGGTCACGCTGCAAGGTGTCTGATAGCTTATCGATCGAATGCATGACCTCGGCAAAGACTCGGTAACGGCGCCTCCACTTGCCCGAATGCGTTCGGCTGTGGCGGATGCCTTTGTGGTCACCAGGCTCTTTATATTCGCCTTTGCCCAGCGTATCGAGCCAAGTCAGCATATGAAGCATAGGCCCGCCAAAACGATGCGCATTCCACAGAGATAGCAGCAGGAACAAGGCTAGAATGGTTGTGAACATGGCGATTATGCCGATTAACACCACTTTTGCTTCCTCTGGAACAAGCAGGTTATTTCCTCCATTGCTGCTTCTGGCATTAGGCAGGCCGATTACCCATGTACGGCCGGTCTCATCCTCATAGGAGGAAGTGAGATGGAAGCCGTACCGCTCATTGTATAGCGTGCGGAGGGAAAGCTCTTGAAGCGTGTAATTAGCCGGAATGACATCAGGTCTGTTATAGGAAGCAAGCTCATGGCCGGCCGCATCGAGCAATTGAACGAAGCCGCCAAGCTGTACGATGCGCTCCATTGTTCCTCCTGGAAGCAGCAGCTTGCCGTCTGAGGATATTTTTCCGCTGCTTCTGGCTTCGTTTAATAAGGGATCGATTTGGTTTGGAGCACCGTACAACAGTGTGTAACGCTTGCTGCCCTTGTCTTGAATCCACAAATAAAGATGATAAGGATATGGCTTTTCACCATTCCAGTACGCGATCAGCTCGCCTGGATTGTATCGCAGCGGAACGTCTTTAGGTGTATTGTAGGATTGCTCTACCTTGCCATTTTCGTCCAAGCTTTGCAGCCATCCATCGTTTTTCTTTACCTGCTCGAGCAGATGCGGATCGAATCGTATGCCATTTTTGCCAAGCTCGGAAGATTCTACGAGTCGAGCCAGCCCAACCGATGCGAAATCATGGGAAACGCTAATATCGGCAAAGCGTTTAACGACCCAGATGACCGTTATGGCTGCGATTAGAAGGACAACCAAGCCGGCGATTGCGAGCTGGAGGACAAACCGCATCGTTAGCTGACGTTTTATGGTCATAATGAATGGGTTCTCCTTGATTCGTTTTGAATTAGCTTGTAGCCTAGTCCTCTCATATTGACGATAAAGCGCGGATTCGATGGTTCCGGCTCGATCCGCTCCCTGATGCGGTGAATATGGACCATAACGGTATTGTCATCATGGAGCGAATCCTCGCCCCATACGCATTCATAGAGCTCGCTTTTGCTGAAAATGCGATTTGGATTTTTGCACAAGAAGAGCAGCAATTGAAATACAAGCGCTGGACAGGGCACCGACTTTTGATCGACCGTTAGCTCTCCTGCCGTTTCATCGACCTGAAACCGTCCGTAATCGTATACGGTGGATGCTCTGTTAGAGAGTTTCTCTGGCTCTGCTTCAATGGCAAGCTGGCTTGCGGACGCTAGGTAACGACGCAGATGAGAGCGGATCCGTGCGACGACCTCAAGCGGGTTGAATGGTTTCGTAATGTAATCGTCGCCGCCAACCGCGAAGCCGGTCAGCTTATCGAAGTCAGTCGTTCGAGCGGTTAGGAATAGGATCGGGGCATTCGTCGTTTGGCGGAGAAAAGGACAGATGTCGATTCCGCTGCGTCCCGGCAAGTGAACGTCTAGTACGATTAAATCATAGGTTTTGGCTTCGCAGGCTGCGATAGCCGCTTCCCCTGTGCTCGCGGTATCCACATTCGTATACCCCTCCTTGTGGAGTACAGTCATCAGAAGCTCTAAAATGGATTGCTCGTCTTCGACAAGCAAAATAGCCGCGTCGTTCATTCTTTCAATCCCTTCGTCAAAATCGTCATTTACTCCATCATAGCATGAAATTTTTGGCTAAAACCAAAAGTTGTCTTAACGGAAGCTTAATTCGTTTGCTGCCTTTGATGAAGAAAGTTAAGGCTGAGGCAATAGAGCGTTTCGTTAGGCATAAGACTTCGTTGCTAGAATGAGGGAGACAAAATTGATTTTGAAAGAAAGCGGGGAATTAGCAATGAATAAAAAACAGAGCAATACGTTTAACGGGGTCATTACGTTTGGCAAGACAGCAATGGCAGCAGGTGTGCTTGCTGTTCTCGTTACGGCTTGTGGAGGCGGGAATAACGCGGCGACAAACAATAGTGATCCGACAGGCAGTCCGGCTGTTACGGATACTGAAGCAACGGCTAATCCAAAAGAGACAGCAGCAGCAGTGGGAGATGCGCTGAAACCGGAGGAACTGCCTCAAGCGCTGCTTGACGGCAAATATGACGTTATTTATGATCATTTGAGCGCGGATTTCCAGAAACAATTGACGAAAGAGGATTTTTTGAGCAGAGCGACGGATTTTGTAAAGGGGATCGAGTCATTCGAGCAGGCTTCTATCATGCAGCATAATGGCGGCAAGATGCATAATTGGGTTAGCAACTCCAAAGAAAAGGGACTTACGGCAGTTTTTGATGACAAAGGGGTAATCTTGGGGCTGCAAATCAAGCAGCTTTCCTATTGGCCTGAAACCGATAAGAACAAGACAAAAATCGAATACGATTGGCCGCTCCGCGGCGATTGGTTTGTATTTTGGGGTGGAGAGAATGCGCTTGTAAATTATCATTATGAGCACGAAAGCCAGCGGTATGCCTACGACATCGTACAGAGCAAGAATGGGTATTCCTACAAGGGAGATCCACTCAAAAATGAAAGCTATTATGCCTATGGTCAACCTGTGCTTGCGCCAGCAGATGGGGAGGTTGTCTCAGTCGTAAACGATGTTCCAGATAACGAGCCCGTCGGCGTCATGAACGAGAAGGCGCCAGCCGGCAATGTAGTCGTTATTGATCATGGCAACGGCGAATACAGCTATCTGGCTCATATGAAAAAAGGCTCCGTCATCGTTAAGGCAGGCGATCAGGTCAAGCGCGGAGATGAGATGGGCAAGCTCGGCAATTCGGGCAACTCAAGCGAGGCGCATCTTCATTTTCAAGTGTCTGATGGCGCGAATTTGTTTGAATCCCGTTCGATAAATATTAATTGGAAGGGCGGAATCAAGCCAATACAGGGCGAGACGATAACGTCTGCCGAGTAGAAACCGCAAATCGCAAAAGCTACGGGCGACGAGATCATCCAATCTTTTAAGATAGCATAATTCAAAATGAATGGAGCAGTCCCAAAAGTAGTATGCTCGCTGGGAGACAGCTCGCTTTGAATGGAATGTTGGAAGTGAAAAAATAGCGGTACAGGGGGCTATTCCTGTACCGCTATTTTTCTATTCAGGTCTATGGTTGCTTGGCTTCATGAGATTGTGGGCAAGCGAAAGTCTCCCCGCCTCCAGGCTTACCTATGGCAAGCCACGATGCAGGAATCGGCGGAATCCCCAGTTCTTCTGCAGTCTCGGGTTCAAAACATTTATGTGGCTGAGCCCTCTTGGGTCAGCATGAACGGGAAAAACTCCCGTTATTTCAAGTGATTTTTGGCAAAAGTCAGGTTTAGATGGATTTTCTCCCGTTAATATCTCGCATTTGACCCTATTTCGGTGAAAGTGCTCTGACTAACGGGAGTTTTTCCAGCTAAATGAACAAACTGGCGACTTATCAGGAAAATAGATGGAGTTTTTCCTGTTCATTCCACAGAACCGAAATGATTTGAGCTAGCATGTTATTTCAAACTTACGGGTTAGAACAATGAATGCTGGAATAAGCGAAAAAGCCCGTGAAAAGTAAGGTTAAAGAGCGAATGACAGGAGCTCCAGGGCTTTTCAAGAAGCACTCCACCCGCAGGATACGATTGTACAAATTCCGCGAAGGACTCGGCCTCTCGGTTCTTAATCACTCCTGTGACAAATTAAAAATTTGGTCAAGCACATGCCAGTCCGCATAATTGGTCAAGTCCCCTCATAGACATGTTATCAGCCAGTAAAAAACAATGTGCAGAGGGGATGATTACATGCGTCGCATGACATGGACCGCGGCAATATTATTATGCTTTTCATTAGTATTAGCTGCTTGCGGAACGAAGGACGCCGAGTCCGTGGTTAAGGAGCTCGACAAGGTAGTAAACAGCATGGAGAGCTATCAAGGAAGCGGTACGATGACGCTGCGTACAGGACAGCAGCCACTAGAGTATAAAGTGGAGGTTTCCTATCAAAAGCCGCAGTATTATCGGATCAAGCTGACGAATGAAGAGAAGGATATTACACAAATCGTGCTTCGCAATGACGACGGCGTATTCGTACTCACTCCGAAGCTGAATAAAGTGTTCCGCTTCCAAAGCGATTGGCCGCAAAACCAAGGTCAAGTCTACTTGTACCAAACGCTCATTCAGAGCATTCTAGTGGATAATTCACGACAGTTTGTCATTGATGATGATGCTTATGTATTTGACGTAATGGCAAATTATAATAACGGCTCCTTAGCCCGTCAGAAGATTTGGCTGAATAAATCGGATTACAAGCCGGTTCAGGTCGAAGTCAGTGATACAAACGCAGCGGTTATGGTTGAGGTGAAATTTGATACGTTCGATTTTGGACCGAAATTCGACAAGGCTGTATTCGAGACAGAGGCGAATATGAACGCTGCGCCTTCCAGCCAAACGACGGAAGAGCCGACGATGACGACGCCTGAGGAAGATGGTAATGCTGCGTCAGGCAATGCAACAGATAATACGGATGGCAATACGAGTGTAGATGCAAATGAGGACGGAGCAGCACCAGAAAACGAAGGCGATCAAAGCGGCAATCAGCCTGAAGATGACGCCGCAGTAGACGGAAATGACCAAACGAACGACAGCGGCAACGCGGCTGAGAGTGAAGGCGACGATGCAGCAACCGGGGCAAAACCGGAAGAGGAAGCAGATTTCACTGCTATGACTCCTTCGTATACACCTGATGGCGTATCGGAACCAGAATTAGTCGACATCGTGTTTGGCGGCAATCCAGGCTTAATGAGCCGTTACACAGGCGATTACAGCTACACGCTTATTCAAACGGAGCCAAAAGATGTGGCAACATCGTACGTGCCAGGACTGCTGGTTGATCTCGGATTTACGATGGGGCAGCTGAGCGGCGATGAGCAGCAAACGCTCACCTGGACTTACGAGGGTCATCAATTCCGGCTTACAAGCGCAAATCTGCCTGAGACCGAAATGATTAAGATCGCGCAATCGGTTCAGGGTGGAATCGGGAAATAAAGCTGGGAAACAGCAGAATTTCCAAGACGTACTAGCCATTTCCGGGGTTCGTTTCATTGACAGTCGCAGCGGCAACGTATAACATTATTGCTATTGATGTTTGCTGCTCGGACTGTTATGGCTGCCAGATGAGGAGAAGGTGAAAGGCTTGGAATCGTTTTATCGCCCGACTAGGGTTGAATTATCATTAGATGCTTTAAGACATAATTTACAAGCTTTCCGCAATGCTCTCCCGGAGGGATGCAAGCTGCTCGCTTCGGTCAAGGCGAATGCTTACGGGCATGGCGCGGTCGAAGTGGCGCGTGAAGCGGAACGCTTTGGCGTAGATTATTTTGGAGTTGCTTTTCTTGATGAAGCATTGCAATTACGGAAGGCAGGCATCCAAACCCCGATTCTTGTGCTAGGTTTCGTGGCTGCGGATGCCTTGTCTGTTGCAAGAGACAACAATGTGACGATCAGTTTATTTAGAGAAGATGTTCTAGAGGCTGCTGCTAAGCTTCCCGCTGATAGCAGTGGACGAAAGCTAAAGGTACACATCAAGATCGATTCCGGCATGGGGCGTCTTGGCGTGATCGGGAAGGACGCTGCGGTGTCCTTTATCGAGAAGGCTCTGCAGGTTCCGCAGCTTGAGGTTGAGGGGATGTTTACGCATTATGCTCGCGCAGACGAAGCTGACAAGGACTATACGAAGCTGCAATATGACAGATTTCGTGAAGTGGCTGCATATGTTGAACAGCAAGGCTGGCCTATCCCGATTGTTCATGCGGCCAATAGTGCAGCGGGGATAGACACGCCGCACTTTGCTTGCGGCATGCTGCGGCTCGGAATAAGCATGTACGGACTATTGCCGTCTGACGAGGTCAATCAGCAGCGCATCGAGCTGGAGCCTGTTATGACGCTTAAGACGGAAGTCGTTATGGCCAAAACAGCCCCTGCGGGCTGGGGTATCAGCTACGGCACGCGTTATGTAACCGAGGGCGAAGAGCGGATCGGAACGCTGCCGATTGGATATGCAGACGGTTTCAGCCGCATGCTGTCAGGCAAGGCGCACGCGCTTGTGCGCGGCGTGAAAGTACCGGTTCTTGGCACCATTTGTATGGACCAATGCATGATTGCGCTTGATCCTGCTGTTTCACAAGCGGCTCCATTGCCGGTTGAGCAGGGCGAGGAGGTTGTGCTTATTGGCCGGCAAGGCAATGCGGTTATTACGGTGGAAGAAGTGGCACAGCAGCTTGGCACTCTCAACTATGAACTCATTTGCATGCTTGCGGTACGATTGCCTCGTGTATATGTAAGCGGTCGCCAAATAATGGCAATTTACAACCCCTTATTACAAACTTAATTCGAATTAGCAAAATCTTTATCTGCATTCTTTCGTAAAAGAAGAGGATTTTCGCCAAATCTCACGAATGTAGTAAGGTAGATCTTCTATAAAGGCTATACATGAAAACATACAGCATATTTGATATACGGCGATCATAGATATGTTGAAGTATAGCGACGGCAATATAATGTCATAATGAGTAATATGGTTTTGGAAAAGTTTTGGGGGTGCGAGTTCGGTGGCCAATGTACAAAATACCAAAAGAATCATGATTAGCCTGCCAGATCATTTGCTGGAGGAGGTTGACGGGATTGTTGCCAAGGAAAACTCCAACCGCAGCGAATTTATTCGGCAAGCCATGAAGCTGTATTTGGTGGAGCGCAAAAAACGTCAAATTCGAGAATCCATGCAGCGCGGGTATATGGAAATGGCGAAAATAAACCTGAACATGGCCTCGGAAGCTTTTCAAGCGGAGGAAGAAGCAGATCATACGTTAGGCCGTCTCGTTAGCGGGGTGTAGAGGTTGATTGTAAAACGCGGAGATGTGTTTTTTGCGGATTTATCGCCAGTCGTCGGATCGGAGCAGGGCGGTGTTCGCCCCGTATTGGTCATTCAGAATGATATTGGTAATCGCTTCAGCCCTACAGTCATCGTAGCTGCAATCACCGCTCAAATTCAGAAGGCGAAACTGCCAACTCACGTTGAGATGGATGCTGCTGCTCATGGTTTTGATCGAGATTCAGTTGTACTGCTTGAGCAGATTCGGACAATTGACAAGCAGCGCCTCACCGACAAAATTACGCATTTGGATGATGAAACGATGCGCAAGGTTGACGATGCTTTGTTGATTAGCGTTGGATTAATTGATTTTTAGTATAAGCGAGAGCTATTTAGCGTCTAAAAGAGGATTCCTCTTGCTGAATGGCTTTTTTTGTCGACTTTAGGTGAATTTTGATAAAATTAGGAAAAAAATGATAGACAAATGAAAGTTCAATTTGCTATTATGAACTCAATTACTTATTGCTAACCTATATATGAGCTTTATTATGCGAAGAACGCACGCGGTACGCCTTAGATGGCTGTCGGTGCGTTCTTTTTTTATGCTCAGAGAGGAGTGGAGATGAAGAGGAGACGGAATGCGATCATCAGCTTAACGGCAGCGGTGCTCTCGGCAAGCTTGGTTTACGGCATGTATGAGCTGCAGCGAATTCAAATCAAGAAGGAGGAGACGGTCGCCGTACTTGTTCCCAAACGATTTATTGGGGCGGGCGAGCGGCTTAAGGAAAGCGATCTGGAGTTTCAAATGGTTCCTCAAGGCGCTTTTGTCACCGATATGGTCATCAATCTGGAGCATGCCGCCGGGAAGGAGGCAGTGATCCCCTTAGGCAAGGGGGAACCGTTATTAATTTGGAAGGTCGACGATTATTATTTGCAGCCCAAACGCTTCGAATCGACCTTCCAAATTCCGAAGGAGTATATCCGCTCGATTTCGAACGGAATTAGAGCGGGCGACAAGGTGCTGCTGTATGCATCGGGAGAGTCTTCTCCCTCCATACGACTCTTCCCAGAAGCGGTCGCTGTGGCCTCGGTGAAGACTTCGGGCAACGTAGAGATCGATAATATGGACAATCCGAATTTATTTTCGCTGGCCGAGGGAAACAAGGAACAAATGTATGCTTCTAGGCGGGAAGCGAATGGGATGATTGATTACATAAACGTAAACCTAACGGAGGAGCAATGGCTTAGGCTGGATAGCTTATGCAAGAACGGCGAGTTGAAGCTCGTTGTCGCTTATAGTCCTTTGTCGCTTGAGCTGCTTGCTGGCGGGGAGGCTGATGGGTCGTGAGCGGAGCTTTGGCGCCACTAGCTGTTTTTATTGGTACAACGCCCAATATTGGAACGACGACAGCGGCGTTTGCTGCAGCTTACCGAATTGCGGAAGAAAGCGGCAAGCCTATCGGATATTTGTGCCTCAATCTCAAGAGCGCGAAGATCCACCGCTACATAGGCGTGGACGAGCCGCTCATTACGCTGGATAAGCTGCGCCCGGAGCTTCGCTCGTTTACGCTAACGCCGGAGAAGCTCCGTCGAGCTGCTTTTCCAGTACCCGGTCAGCCTAATCTGCAGGTGCTGTTCGGCAACCTCATGAGAGACCAGGCCGAGTACTTCACGCCAGAGGAGGCAGAGCATCTGCTGACGATTGCAGAGCAGGCCTTCGCGCTTATTGTTCTGGACGTAGGCGCATATTGGGACAATGCAGCTACGATTTGCTCGATCAGAAGAGCAGGCTCACGAATTCTCGTTACAACGCCTGCCTTATCGCATTTTCAAGAGGACGGCAAGCGATGGATTGGTCAGGTATCGCCTTTATTCGGGGTTAGCCCCGAGCATTACAAATCAGTCATCATCAACAGTCCTTGGAGAAATGGAGGTTATCAGATGAAGCATATATGCAAAGAGCTTGGCACATCGGCACTTGGTCAGCTTCAATTAAGCGAGCCGGTGTTTAGCCAATTGGATAGTGGTACTTATGCGCAGTGGCTGAAGGAGGATGCGGAAGGGAAGCAAACGATGCGAGAGCCAGCGAAATCAATTATGCAGAGGCATGGCATTCGCGGTACGGTGAATTCGATTTCCGTTCAGCCGTGGTATCGGAAGCTGCTTGCGCATCGCAACGGTACAAGCTCGTGACGGCGCAGCAAAATCGCTTTTCACCATCCGAATTTGCAGCACAAATGCAAGTTGAGAAGGAAAGCCTCGAGGCAGCGTCGGAGCCCTCTTACCTGACAGCTGACCCGCAAGGGGAGTTCGCTAGGCTCGCTGATGATATTAGAACCTATTTAAGCGCGCCGCAGGGGCTAGGAGAGGAAGAGCGCAGGCAATACAGCGAGACGTTAAACCGTGCGGTGCTTGGGTACCCGCAAGAGCGCGAGCAGGTTCTGGCGGTTATTACGGATCGATTGATCAGACTGCGCATGCATGGGGCTGTAAATGTACAGCATCCCTATCAATCGCTAGCCGAAGCATTGTTTGCGGAAGTCATTGGACTTAGCGTGCTTGAGCTCGTACTTGCCGATAAGGCGGGGCTTGAGGAAATACAGGTTGTCGGCGAGCGTATCTTCATCGTTAAGAATGGTCTAACGACCCCTTCTCCCTACCGCTTTGACAGCATCCGTGAGGTGGAGCGAATCCAGCAAAATTTGGTTCTCTACAATAATGACCGTATAAATCCGCGTAAGCGATGGGCGGAGGTCATGCTGCAAGACGGCTCTAGGGTGACGATGACCGGCTTTGGCTTCACTGCGAGTCCAACCTTGACGATCCGCTTCTATACCGTGCGCAGCTTCAGCTTAGAGACGCTATGCAGACCTGCTTACAGGACGCTGAATGCGCGTGTGCAGCAACTACTCAGGGCGATACTAGCTGCAAGATTCAATCTTGTAATCATTGGACCGACCAATTCGGGCAAAACCAATCTGATGAAAGCGTTAATTGCGGAGCTTCCGGATGAGGAGCGAATCATAACGATCGAGGGTCGATTCGAGATGATGCTCGGGCGTGATTTTCCAAGTAAAAATATCGTGGAATATATGGCGGATGAAGAGGATGCCTATCACCGCTCGGATCAAGCCTTTAAGCTCGCGCTCAGGCAATCGCCGCAGCGCATCATCCATGCTGAAATTCGCGACGTCGATGCGAATATTTACGTTCGAGCCTGCACGCGAGGCCATTCCGGGAGCATGACGACTGTCCATGCCAATAGGCTGGAGGATGTGCCGGAGGCGATAACGGACATGTGCATGCTCGATGGCAGAGGCATGAATGCCGAGCGCCTGACGAAACGGATTACGCAATATGTGACAGAGATCGGCATTGAAATGAGCTATCTAGGCGGTCGAAGGGTAATCAGCCGTATTGGCGAGCTGTGCTGGGAAGCCGGGCAAGCCTTTGTAAGAGATTGGGTTAGGTTCGACGAGGCGAAGGATGAATGGCTATATCCATTTCCGCCTTCTGCACGGGCTAAGCTGGAACCCACTACTGGGGGCAACATGGATGAATAGTCTATCGACAGCAGCGGCGGCGTGCTTGTTATTTTGTTTATTTTTTATTGCATCGTACAGCTTGTTCCTCATTTGGTCGAAGGAGCAGCAGCTCAGAAGCAAGCTGGCATATCGAGCGAATAGAGGCTGGCGCAAGCGGCTGTCTGAACGGTTTAGACGTTATGAATGGCTGCATCAGCACTTAGCTGAGCTGTTAGAAACGCTCCAATTAAAGATATCGCCTGCTGCCTTTGCATGCCTATCGGGCTTGCTCCTGCTCGCAGGAATCGCATCTGGCGGTTTGTTCTTTCAAAGTGTGAAAGGAACCTTAATGTTCGGCGGCGTGCTGGGCTCGTTGCCCTACACGATACTAAGGACGATGCTCATCCATCGGCGGATGCAGACACAAATCGATTTTTTGCCGGCGGTTGAGCTTTTTTACCAGTGCTATCTCGTTACAGGCGAGCGGCAGATTCGGATTGCGCTGCAGCGCACGGTGGAGGAGAGAAGGTTGCTTGGACCGATGCAATCGGTTTTTGAGCAGCTTTATCGCAATCTTTCCGTACGCGGCGACGATGAGGCGAGTCTGCGACTGCTTGCCGCATCGCTAGGCCATGTATGGGCGGACTATTTCGTTAATATTTTGCGAGTGGCGCTTGTAGAGGGGGTAACGGTAACAGACAGCTTAAAGGAGCTTCTGACCGATATGCGCAAGGCAAGACGAGCTAATGAGCAGGAACGGAATCGATTGCTTGAAATACGCGTAGCCAACTTCTCTCCTCTTCTGTTTCTAGCTTTGTTTATCGGAATCAACCTTCGGTATAACAAGGATAACTCTTATCATTACTACATCGTTGATGCCGAGGGGAGAGATATGCTGCTGAATGCGATGGTGCTCATATTTGCTTCGTTTCTAATGGGATTATGGCTCTCGCGCAAAAAGATGTGAAAGGAGAATGTGAATGACTGCATGGACCGAGCAAATGGTACGTTTAGTCTTGATGATTGGCCAGTATGTATTTGGAGCAACGGCGATATATGGGCTATTGCAGCTTTTGCCGCAGCGGCCAGCTCGGTGGAAGCATCTAGCCGTATTAAGCTGGCGAACGAAGGAAGCACCGGATAAATGGCTGAGGCTGCTTCGTATTACGAGACAGCGTTCCTCTTTCATGGAGAGAGAGCTGCTGCTCGCGGGCTGCGGGGTAACGGCAGACGCCGCATGGTATGTGATCGCGAGGCGATCTCTAATGCTGGCTATTGCCGCGCTCATTCTTATTGCTGGGTTATGGCATGAACGAATAAATGCTTATGTACCCCTCACTTACATAGGACCGGGTTTGCTGCTGGTCATGCTGTTGTTGTATATCGACTTAGTATGGCTGCGATCCATTCATAAGCTGCGCGCGCTTCAGGTGACCAAAGAAATATTTTCAGTAAGCAAGCAGCTGCTTTACTTATCTGATTCCTCGCTGCATATCCATTCGAAGCTGCTGCGCTGCATCCCTTTTACAAGAACGATGCGCCATGATTTAGAACAGCTTCTGGCCGAATGGTATCACGATGCAGGAGGAGCGCTGCAGCGGTTCAAGCAAAGGCTTGGAACAGATGAGGGCTTAAGCTTTGTGGAGACGCTGGATGCATTGCGAATGCATGAGAGTCCGCAATATTATGAGCTGCTTCGTGTACGTATTGAGGATTACAAGGAAAAAATCGAGCTGGCCAAGGAAAGCCGCAAGGAATCGACCTCTTATTTTTTGTTTATGATCGCGGGCATTCCGATTCTATATACTTTTCAGGTGTTTATTTATCCATGGGTAAGAGAGGGGCAAAAGCTGTTTCAGTCCCTTAGCTAAAATAGTGCAGACAGCCAATGAAAGGAGGTGGTAGCATGCGCAACATTTTGATGACGGTCATGATGCTCGTTGTCGTTATCGTCCTATTCAATACAATCATTGCCCAAGACACAACGGGAACTAGAAGTCAAATTACATCGCAAGGAACTTCGGCCAATACGCGAATAGGCAGTCTGACTCCATAAGCTGAGCGCTGGATTTGCAATATAGCGGAGGTGCCCATTTATGCGAGGAATACTTGTATCGATACTGCTGCTCATTACGGTTATCATTCTCTATCAAGCCGTTGCAGAGGGAGATGAAGGAATGAAGCAGCAGATCAATGGTGCGGGCGGCTCGATCAGCAACCACATAAGAGGAATAGACCCATGAAGCAAATTTTAATTTTTGTCTTGTTTGCGGCACTTTTGTGCTGGCTAATGTTTTCCCCCATCTATAAGCATGTTCTGATCGTCAGGCAGGCTGTTTTGCAGCAAGAGGTCGATTATTTGCTGGAAATAGGCGCTAGCGGGAGCTATGGCTACATAAGCGAGCAAATGCAGGAACAGTCGAGGCAGCGTTTAGCCCGTATTGGCATGCGGCCTAACGACATCGAATTCGAGCTCGCATCTACAAGCGGTCTGGCGGCATCTAATCCAAACGCTCCTCTAATACGAGGGACGGGCATTTCATTAACGATGAGCTATCCGTATGAGAATTTGTTCGAGATTGACCGTTTAATCGGCTTGACGCCGCCGCTGCCTAATGAGCGGATGCGAGCGTTTGGCATGAAAATGAGTGAATATGTGCCATAAGCAAAGGAAGCGGGTGAATCGATGTACAAGCTGCTGCTTATCGTAGTGATGATGTCGGTATGGATTTCGATTCATCTGCTGCAGGTGGAGGAGGAGCTTGCCATGCAAACTTTATTTCAAGGGAAGCATGCGGTCAATCGAGCTGCGCATGCGGCAGCGCAGCAGCTTGACCAGACAGCTCTTGGCGAAGGCTTGCTGAGGTTGGCTCCCGATGAGGCGGCAGATACTGCCGCTTCATATTTACAGGAAAATTTAAGGCTGGATGCCAGCGGCGCGCCTTTGCCGGAATCATTTTTGAGACAGCGTGTTGAGGTTGTCGTATTTGAAATTGTGAATGCAGATCAGACATTTCCCTATACATATATAAATGATGACTATGATTATGAGGTTACGCTGCAGCGGCCGGGGGTGGTAATGATCGTTCATATCGTGTATCCGCGTGCCTTTCAAGTGTTGGACGCCATCGAGTGGAATATAAAGGGGGCTGCGGAGCTCGTAGCAGGTTGACGGGCAACTGGAAAATTGATGTAATAAGGGGAGGGAACTTATATAGGAGCTGATAATCAAAGTGATGGACATTATTCAGGACATTCCTGCTGAACTTGTTAAGGAGCGAATTGCTTCATTACAGAAGGCGATGCAGGCTGAGCGGATTGACGCTTTTCTCCTTACTCAAAATGTGGATCTCTATTATTTAAGCGGGTCTATGCAAAATGGATATTTGTTCGTGCCAAGCACAGGCGAGGCTACCTTTTACGTTCGGCGCAGTGTTTCACGCGCGAGGCTGGAGACAGCGGTTCAGGTAGCAGAGCTCGGTGCTTTTCGTCTGTTTGGAGAAACGTTGGCGCAGCGATATCCGTCTTTATTTGTTAAAGGGGGAGAGCTGCGAATAGCGGCCGATCTGGATGTGCTTCCTGCACAGCTTTACTTAAAGCTCTCCGAGCTGCTCGGCAAGGCGGGGCGCTGCGAGCTCATAGACGGTTCAGCCATTATTCGCAATTTGCGAATGATTAAAGCGCCATGGGAAGTAAGCCGGATTGAAGCAGCGGCTGAGGTTGTGGCGGAAGCGCTGAGCGAGGCTTTGAATGATTTGAAGGAAGGCATAAGCGAGCTTGAGTGGATGGCGCGTGTAGAGTATGAGCTTCGCAAGCGCGGACATATCGGCTTAATGCGCATGCGCGGCTATAATCAAGAGATTACGACCGGGATGGTCATTTCGGGGGCGGCGGCAGCGGTTCCGTCTTATTTTGACGGACCAGCAGGCGGCCTTGGACTTGGCGCGTCATCTCCGCAAAGCGTCAGCAGATCGATTATCAAGCGAAATGAGCCAATATTGATCGATATCGGCTGCTGCGTGGACGGCTATGTCATCGATCAGACTCGTACGGCGGTAATCGGCAAGCTATCGGAAACGCTGCAGCAAGCTTATGAGGTGTCGGAATCGGTTATCGCTGCCGCAGAGAAGCTGATGGTTCCCGGTACGCCATGCTCGAGTCTTTATGAAGATGCTCTTGCACGATGTGCGGCTGCGAAGCTGTCGGATCATTTTATGGGTTTTGGCGCGGATCAAGCAAAGTTTCTAGGGCATGGCATTGGACTTGAAATCGATGAGTGGCCTGTCCTTGCCAAAGGTTTCCAGACACCGCTTGCGCCAGGCATGGTCATTGCGGTAGAGCCAAAATTCACGTTTCCAGGGCAGGGCGTTGTAGGCATTGAGAACAGCTATTTGATCACGGAACAAGGCGCAAGAGCACTGACTCGTTCGAAGGCGGAGCTTATCGTTCTGCCTTAATCCAAAAAGGGGAGACATATGATATGGATCGGGAGTTAACCAAACGGCTTCATCGTGATTACATAACCGTTTATCGCATTACCGAGCTCATTACAAATGGCATATTTTTGGCTTTGATCATCGCTTATTTCACATTGGCGATCATTTGGGATTGGACGCTGATCCCTGGCTGGATCGCATTGTTCATTTTTATTATTACAGCCATACTGTTTACATGGACGTTCCCCAAAATGATGATGACAAGATTTCAATATGAGCTGTTTGAAGATGAGATTGAAATCCAAACAGGCCTTATCTTCTTGAAAAACGTGCTTGTTCCGATGGTTCGGGTACAGCATGTCGAGCTGGAAAGCGGACCGCTTATGCGCAAATACGATCTGGCGAGCGTATCTATTGTAACGGCTGCGACTACGCATCAAATTAAAGGCTTAAAGCAGAGCGAGGCGCAGCTGTTGAAGAGGCAAATCGGTATTTTGGCTAAGGTGGATGATAAGGATGAATGAGCGCCGAACGCTTCATCCCATCTACATATTATTTGGGCTGTTGAATACGATTAAAGGGTTCATTCCTGTAATATTGATTGGATTAGTTCGAGGGAACGACTGGACTGAGCTGGCATGGTATTGGTATGCGGGCGCTTCCGTGCTGGCGGCCGTGATTCTCTTGTTTAGCTTTTTGGAGTGGAGGCGTTTTGGCTTTTGGCTGGAAGAGGACCGGATCATTATCCGCAAAGGCTGGTTGTTCCGAGACGAGAAGACGATTTATTATGGACGCATTCATTCCGTTAATGTAGAGCAGCCTTTTATACAAAGGATACTTAGAGTAGCACAGGTGAAGATCGAGACTCCTGGAGGCAACAAGAAAGCGGACGGTATATTGCCGGCACTTTCCCTTGAGGCAGCGAATGATATCCAACAAATACTTAGAAGGCAAGCAACATCGAATGTCCAATCTGCGGATGCAGGGGCTTCTGCAAGTAATGAAGCGCAAAATAAAGCTGAGGAGCAGCGCCTGGTTGTCAAGATGAATGACAATCCGCTCACGCAGACGACCTCAGCCGAACCAAGCAGAAGTATGCCTGCCTTTACGCTAAATGCAACACAGCTGATTCAAGCGGCAGCGACCTCGATGAACTTTGGGCTCGTGGCAGCTTTTATGGTCGGTTTGTTCTCCTTGGCGGATGATCTGTTCAATATGCTTTTGCCTGATCATTTCTTTGAGAATGTCGTAAAAGATTCGGCAAGCCTAATGACAAACTTTATCTTAATCTTCCTTATAATTATAGGTGGAATAGGGTTCGCATGGCTGCTTTCGATCGTGTTGTATGTTTTGAAATACAGCGGCTTCTCGGTAAAGAGAGATGGCAGACAGATCTCGGTTTCTTATGGATTGCTTGAGAAGAAAACCTTTGTGTTTGATCCGAAAAAGGTGCAGGCTGTTGTCATCAAGGAAGGATTGCTTCGCCAAGCATACGGTTATGCGGAAATCCAGCTTCAGATCGTGTCATCGGATAAGAAGGAGCAGCTTATGCTGCATCCATTTCTAAAGCGTACAGCGATACAGCAGCTACTGAACGACTTTGTTCCACAGGTAAAGCTTCCTTCGAACTCGCAGATAGAGGGCGCTCCGAAACGCGCGCTGCTGCATTACGTTAGAATAGAGCTTTTGTTTACTTTGCTGGTATGCGCCGCGTTCATTATATTTTTTAAAGCTGGCGGTTTATGGTCACTGCTGCTTCTCCCGATTATCCTATTGTGGAGAAAAAGCTGCCATAGCGCGGCGGGAGTTAGGCTTCACGAAGGCCAGCTTACGCTTCGCAACCGGTTTGTATCCAGAACCACCTATTTGATTCGGCGTCCTCAGATTTTAACGATGCAGGTGAATCGCACGATTGGGCAGCAGCGCAAAAAGCTGCTGACGCTTTCCGTTCGTACAATGGGAAGCGTATTTGATTACAGCGTAAAGTGTCTTGATCGCAAGGATGTTGAACCTGTATGGCAATGGTACAGCCGCAGCCAGAGGAAAAAATAGAATAGATGTCGCCTATATACAGCTGCAGAAGAGCTATCGCTTCCGCAGTTGTTTTTTTATCAAAAAAATTTTGTTATCCCAGTGAACGAAATGTGATTGCTAGCCGTCTAAGCTATATCGAATGCATTAAAGGAGGTTGCGCGCTCGTGCAAGACGAGACGAAGCTGATTAATCAAGCGGTACGGGGCGATACGCGAGCGCTCTCTGAGCTGCTGCAGCAGCATTATTCTTTTTTATATCAATACGTGCTAAAGGTAACGATGAACAAAACCCGTGCGGAGGATGTTACGCAGGAGACGATGATGAAGGCTGTTGAGAAAATAACAACGTTTCAAAGCAAAGCTAAATTTTCGACATGGCTCATTACAATCGCGTCCAGACTCGTCGTTGATCGCATTCGTCGGAATGAGCTGGAGAAGCATTGGCTGCAGTCGGAGAAGTCGCTGCATGCTATTCGCTACGAAACGTTGCAGCGGGGAGATGAATGGCCCGAGGCGCTTCAAGCGCTAGGGGAGCTGAGCAGCGACATTCGAATTCCGGTGCTGCTTAAGTATTATTACGGCTATGCGCAGGAGGAGATCTCGTCGATGCTGGACATTCCAGTAGGAACGGTAAAATCAAGGCTGCATAATGGTTTAAAGCAGCTGCGGAAGGAGCTAACGGAGCATGAAGAAGCCTAAAGAGGTTAATCGCGATCAGCAGTGGTTTGACGAGCAATTTAAAGAAGCCGTGACCCGTTTTGACGCCACTCATGCGCCCGATTTTCCCGATTTGCAGCAGTTCGAGGCATTCGTAGCGGGACATAAGCAAGAGATGAAGGGGAAGCTTTGGAAGGAGCTCCTATTGTTCTGGCTGACGGCATGTTTTATTTTTGGCGTGATGATGTGGATGTTAGATCGAAATTTGGTTTGGTTTGCTGTCCTTCAAGCCCTTGTTGCTGCTGGGGGAGTTGGGTTTGTCATCATGACGTATGGTCGAAGGAAGGTACGGACATGGAGGAGCTGAAGGTAATACCCATCTGGGTTTGGATACTGATCATCCTTGTGCTGATTGCACAATCGACTTGGCTGTTTATTGACGCTCGCAAAAGGGACAGCATGCCTTGGCTTTGGGGCATATGGGGTTTAATCCAAACGCCGATGCCGCTTATCTTTTATTTCATTTTTGTGCGAAGCGGCTGGTTCCGTCGAAATGGCGATAAGATCAAGGAGTAGCCGCGTTACTCTTTGGATTAACAAAGGGAGGTCATTTTGATGGTTAACGATCAAATTGAATTATCGCAGATATTGCCTATTATTGCTCCGATCATTGTTATTCAATTGATTTTGGTAGTGATTGCATTGGTGTTATGCGCGAAGGCGGAGCGCACAAACGGGCCTAAGTGGATGTGGGCACTGATTATTATATTTGTGAATATTGTTGGGCCGATTGCCTTCTTTATAGCAGGAAGGAGGAGCCACTGATGGGCGCATTGCTTCAGGTGAAGGGATTAACCCAAACATTCGGTGACATAAAAGCGGTAGCGGGCATCGATTTTTCGATTACCGAAGGCCACTGCGTTGCACTGCTTGGACCTAACGGAGCAGGAAAAACGACGACCATTCGGATGATTACCGGTTTGCTTAAGCCGACTGCAGGACAGCTCGAATTCCAGGGCTCTGCCCAAGGCGTCAATCATCGGGCACTAATAGGCTACTTGCCTCAAGCCCCATCCTTCTATTCCTGGATGACGGGAAACGAATACGTTGTTTATGCGGGAAGATTATGCGGCTTAAACGCTGCAACTGCCAAAAAACGCGCGAAGGAGCTTTTGGAGCGAGTCGGCATTTCCAGCGCAGCCAAGAGACGGATCGGCTCCTATTCAGGAGGCATGAAGCAGCGTCTTGGCCTTGCTCAAGCGCTTGTTCATCAGCCTAGGCTGCTTGTTATGGATGAGCCGGTTTCGGCGCTTGATCCGCTTGGGCGCAGAGAGGTGCTTGAGCTGCTGCGGGAGCTGAAGCAGGAAACGACGGTGCTATTCTCTACTCATGTGCTGCATGATGCGGAGGAGCTATGCGATGATGTCATTATTATTCGAAACGGGCAAGTGGCTCTGCAAGGAGCGATTGAATCTATTCGCATTGAGCACCGCAAGCCGATCATTGAGCTTCAGCTAGAGCGTGATGCGAACGCTGAACGATGGCTATCCTCTTATATGGCTCGTATTCTTCCTTCTGCGGGTGCTGTAAATAAGCATAGCTTATTTCAGTCTGTCCAACTGCAGAATAGGGTAGCGCGTTTCACCGTAAACGATGTAGATGCAGCGAGGCGAAGCTTGCTCGAGGAGCTGACCAAGGATCAGGTGAAGGTGAGCAGGCTGGAAGTCGGTCAAACTTCGCTAGAGGATTTATTTATGAAGGTGGTGACAGCATGAGTACCAACGTATGGGGAAATGCACAGCTAAGTACGGCAAAGCCTGCCTATACATCAAGCTTTGCCCGTTTTGTCGTCATGGTACAGAAGGAGCTGCTAGAGCTTATTCGCAGCTATAAGCTGCTTTGGGTGCCGCTGGTTTTCATATTGCTCGGTATTATGCAGCCGGTATCGACTTATTTCATGCCCGTCATATTGGAGAAAGCGGGCAGCCTGCCGGAAGGAACGGTTATCGAAATTCCGACGCCGCTTGGCTCCGAGGTGCTTGCGCAAACGCTTCAGCAATTTGGAACAATCGGTGTTCTTGTTCTTGTACTCGTTTGTATGGGCACGGTGTCGGGTGAGCGCAGCAGCGGCACAGCATCCCTCATTCTAGTAAAGCCGGTGTCGGTGCTTTCCTTTATCGTCTCTAAATGGACGGCAATGATTCTGCTTGCTTGGGGCGCTCTGATCCTCGGTTATTTCGCTGCTTGGTACTATACAGGATTGTTATTTGAAGAGGTTTCCTTTGCGAAAATGATTGGCAGTCTTCTCATTTTTGGCTTATGGCTGTCCTTCCTGGTGTCGATTACGATTCTCTTCAGCACGCTGCTCCGCGGTCCTGCAGCTGCGGCCTTCTCTACGCTTGGCGGCGCTGTTACATTTACTCTGCTGACGGGCCTTTTTCCGAAGCAGCTTGGGTGGAGTCCTGGCGCGTTAAGCAGCTTTGCTTCTGCATCCGTTACCACGGGGATAGCCAATACTAGTCGATTCGGCTTAGTGATTACACTGACCATCATCTGTATTGCAGCCGCTATCGCCTTATCCGCATGGGTGCTTCGCAGAAGCTCAGCTGTCGAATAAAAGGATGGCAACTCTATCAACTCATTCTTCGATTGGACACCGCTATTATTTTTTAGTAGGATAGTAGTGAAAGAATCAGCGGCGAAGAAACAGGAGTTGAGGACGATGCTACAATTAGGCACAAAGGTCGTCATAGTGGCTGACCAATATGAACAAAACCTTCCCATCGGAGAGCATGGTTATATAATAGCTTACGACCGCAACGCGGATAATGTATTTGATTATGTGCTGAGAGTCCCATCGGCCAATCGGAATTTTCTTATTCCAGATGAAGACGTGGAGCTAGAAGAGGTGCTTATTCAGGATGAGGTTGACCGTATCGAGCGGGAGGCGCTAATCGATTTTGCGCTTGCGACTCATAATGAGGAATTGTTTAAACGCATTATGAATGGCGGGAATGAAAGCGAGCCGGAACCGGATAATACGGGCAAGGAACCGCTTAGCCCAGCGGACTTTATTCGTCAGGTTAATCTAAAAGCTTGGATTTAAGCAGCAATTAATCAAATTGGACTGTTCTGTATGTCAGCCTGCTGATATAAGGAACGGTCTTTTTTTTCGCGAAAAGAGGAACTTGCCGTTTACATTGATGTTCGCCCTAATTGTGAGATATAATAGGAAGAATGATTACAGGAATAGGAAAGGAAGAATACCCGATGAGCATTACGGCCAAGGATGTAGAGCATGTCGCCAGACTGGCGCGTTTAGAGCTTTCCGATTCGGAGAAGGATCAGTTCACGGAGCAGCTTAATGCTATTTTGAAATATGCGGAAAAGCTTGATGGACTGGACACGGAAAATGTCGAGCCGACCAGCCATGTGCTGCCAATTACGAACGTTATGCGTGCGGATGAGAAACGCCCGTCGCTGCCGATCGAGAAGGTGCTGCTCAATGCACCTGATGAAGAGGATGGACAATTTAAAGTACCTGCGGTACTTGAATAATACGAATGGGTTTTATATGAAGGGAGGAACTACTGTTGGCACTGTTTGATTTGCGCCTGCAGGATGTACATAACAAGCTGAACAATAAGGAACTGTCTGTTTCTGAGCTGGTTAGCGCATCATATGCGAGAATTGCAGAGACCGAGCCTGCTATCCAGGCTTTTATTACATTGAATGAAGAGAATGCGCGCTTGCAGGCTTCCGAGCTGGACAAGCAATTGCAAGAGGGCGGCGAACGCGGTTTGCTGTTTGGCTTGCCGGCGGGTGTGAAGGATAATATTGTGACGGAAGGGCTGCTTACGACCTGCGCGAGCCAATTCCTGAGCAATCACAATCCGATTTATGACGCTACAGTCGTTCGCAAGCTCAAAGCGGCTCAATCGGTCACGATTGGCAAGCTGAATATGGATGAATTCGCTATGGGCGGCTCGAATGAGAACTCAAGCTACTATCCAACACGCAATCCTTGGAATACGGAATACGTGCCAGGCGGCTCAAGCGGCGGCTCGGCGGCTTCTGTTGCTGCGGGTCAAGTGTACTTCTCGCTTGGCTCCGACACGGGCGGCTCGATCCGTCAGCCCGCAGCGTATTGCGGAATCGTGGGCTTGAAGCCGACATACGGCCTAGTTTCACGCTTTGGACTAGTCGCATTCGCATCATCGCTCGACCAGATCGGCCCGCTTACCAAAAATGTAGAAGACTCCGCTTACGTGCTGCAAGCCATTGCCGGCTACGATGCAAGCGATTCTACTTCTGCGAATGTGGAGATTCCGGATTATACGTCAGCACTGACTAGCGATGTTAAAGGTCTACGCATCGGCGTGCCTAAGGAATACCTCGGAGCGGGTATTGACCCACGCGTCAAAGAAGCGGTGCTCAAAGCATTGTCGGTATATGAATCGCTTGGCGCGACATGGGAAGAGGTTTCGCTGCCGCATACGGATTATGCGATTGCTACTTACTACCTGCTCGCTTCCTCGGAAGCCTCATCGAACCTAGCCCGCTTTGACGGCGTGCGCTACGGCGTTCGTGCGGACAATCCAGCCAATTTGATCGATTTGTACAAGAAATCTCGCAGCGAGGGCTTTGGCCCCGAAGTGAAACGCCGTATCATGCTAGGTACGTATGCGCTTAGCTCCGGCTACTACGACGCTTACTACTTGAAGGCTCAAAAGGTACGGACGCTGATCAAGCAAGATTTTGACCAAGTGTTTAGCCAATATGATCTGATCATCGGACCTACGGCTCCGACGCCAGCATTCCGCATCGGAGAGCAGGTTGGCGATCCGTTAACGATGTATTTAAACGATATTTGTACCATTCCGGTTAGCTTGGCAGGCGTTCCTGCTATTAGCGTGCCATGCGGTACAGCTGACGGCTTGCCGATTGGCCTGCAAATTATCGGGAAGGCGTTCGACGAATCGACGGTGCTGCGCGCCGCTCATGCGTTCGAGCAGCACACGGAGCATCATAAACAACGTCCGCAGCTATAAGCGGTCATATATACGTTTACGAAGGGATCGATACGAATGTCTGAACCGAACAAATACGAGACGGTTGTCGGGCTGGAAGTCCATGTGGAGCTGCATACGAATAGTAAAATCTTTTGCGGCTGCTCTACGGCTTTCGGCGCGCCGCCGAACACCCATACCTGTCCAGTATGTCTTGGACATCCCGGCGTCTTGCCGGTACTGAACCGCCAAGCGGTTGAATATGCAATGAAGGCGGCAATGGCGCTCAACTGCCAGATTGCCGACATCAGCAAGTTTGACCGTAAAAACTACTTCTACCCGGATTCGCCAAAGGCGTACCAAATTTCACAGTTCGATCAACCGATTGGCGAGCATGGCTGGATCGAAATCGAAGTGAACGGTGAAGTGAAGCGAATCGGCATTACAAGGCTTCATCTCGAAGAGGATGCAGGCAAGCTCACTCACGTTGACGGCGGCTATGCATCGCTTGTCGATTTCAACCGTGTCGGCACGCCGCTAATCGAGATCGTATCCGAGCCGGATATCCGCACGCCTGAGGAAGCGAAGGCTTACTTGGAGAAAATTAAAGCGATTATGCAGTATTGCGATGTTTCTGACGTGAAGATGGAAGAAGGAAGCCTGCGCTGCGATGCGAACATAAGCCTTCGTCCTTACGGACAGAAGGAGTTCGGAACGCGTGCCGAGCTCAAAAACATGAACTCCTTCCGCGGCGTTCAGCGCGGCCTTGAGTACGAGCAATTCCGTCAAGCGGAAATTCTCGATGGCGGCGGAGTAGTTATCCAAGAGACTCGTCGCTTCGACGATACGCTTGGCAAATCGTTCTCTATGCGCGGCAAGGAAGAAGCTCATGATTATCGCTACTTCCCGGACCCGGATCTCGTTTCGCTTCATATTAGCGAAGAGTGGAAGCAAAGCATTCGCGCTACGATACCAGAGTTGCCGGACGCCCGCAAAGCGAGATATACGGCGGATTACAGCCTGCCTTCTTACGATGCTGAAGTTATTACTTCATCGAAAAAGCTTGCGGATTTCTTCGAGGAAAGCCTTGCTTATACGAAGGATGCCAAAACCGTTTCAAACTGGATCATGGGCGATCTCCTAGGCTACTTAAATGCAAACGGCCAGGAAATTTCCGATGTAAAAATAACCGGACAAGGTCTTGGCGAAATGATCGGCTTGCTTGAGAAAGGCACGATCAACGGAAAAATCGCCAAAACTGTATTCAAAGCGATGCTGGAATCGGGCAAGCTGCCTCAGCAAATCGTTGAGGAGCAAGGGCTCGTTCAAATTAGCGATGAAGGCGCGATTCAAGCGATCGTGAATCAGATCGTAGAAGCGAATCCGCAATCGGTCGAAGATTATAGAGCAGGCAAAGAAAAAGCGATTGGCTTCCTCGTTGGGCAAATCATGAAGGAATCCAAAGGGAAAGCAAATCCTGCGCTTGTAAATAAGCTCCTAGTTGAGCGCTTGAAATAAGTGCAGCTTCGTCCAAAAACGCGGTTCATCGTTATGATGAGCCGTGTTTTCTTTTTGACCGTCATGTTGGTAAGATGGCCTGTATGCTCTAGCTGCTGCATACAATTATGTTACAATAGCTAGTAAAGAAAGGTCGGGATCACCAATGATGAGTACACTTGATAATCCCTGGTACATCAGTGAATTGCACATTTTACTAAGGCTTCTTCTCGCCTTGCTGCTTGGCGGCCTTGTCGGATTTGAGCGTGAGCAGTCGAATCATGCGGCAGGACTTCGGACTAATATTTTGGTTTGTTTAGGCTCATGCTTGCTCATGCTGCTCTCCATGTACGGATTTACTTCTTTTATTGATGAGCCGAACGTAAGTGTTGACCCCGCGCGTCTTGCTGCGGCTGTTATTACCGGCATTGGCTTCCTTGGAGCTGGTACGATATTATTTACCGGAAAATCGATTACAGGCTTAACGACCGCCGCATCCTTATGGGTCGTATCTGCGATTGGATTAGCTGTCGGAGCGGGCTTCTACTTTGCATCAGCGACGGTGACGATTATGGTTCTAGTCACGCTATGGGCGTTTAATAAATTGGAGAAAAGGTACATTAGCGCAGAAAAGGAGCATTTACTCAAAATCAAGGTTAACAATCTATCGAAAGCCTTACCCGATATAAATGGTTTGTTGACCGATCAAAAAATTATCATTCGAAAAATGCTCTTGGAGGAGTGTGAGAATGATGGAGAAGGCGAGCAGATCATGCTTCAGGTTTACGTTACGCTGCCTAAATCGGAAAAACTGCTTATGCTGCTTGATAAAATAAAGCATTTGGAGGGTGTACGTTGGGTCAGCTCAGAATAAAACGGACAAAAAACAGACTGCTCACCGTATTGCTCGCGTTCGCATTGCCAGGTGCTGGGCATATGTATACGGGACAGCACCCGAAGGGCTTGCTGTTGATTACCGCCTTTTTGCTGGATCTGACAGCGATCGTCAGGCTAGCGGATTCAGATGGCGGCAGGCATTTGCTGTTAATTGCTTATTTAGGCATCATGCTTCCCGTTTTTTATTTTATTAGCGTCTTCGATTCCTTGCAAAGCACGGAAGCTGAAGATCATAGCCCAGTTGCACTAAATCGCACGCTCGGCTTTATCATCTTGGCCGCCGGGGCAATCATGCTTGTTTTAGTAAAGCCTCCGCAAGCGATTTTGCCTTGGATGAATGAGCTTGCGGAGTTTTCCGTAGGTCCCATTATCATCATTGCAGCGATCACATTGCAGCTGCGTTCACGGAAAGGATCGGTATCTATGTTTAAGCTAGGTCGTTTTACAGCAGCGGTGCTTGTCCTTACTGTCGGGGCGCTTCTTCTGTGGGATCAAATACGAGGAAGAAATGATATTTCGCTACTTGGACAATGGTGGCCGGTCATATTTATATTATTAGGCCTCGAAGTAATAGCATTCAGCATAAAGTTTAAGGGAACGGAAAAGAAGCTAAGGCTTGACGTCGCGGGAGGGATGATCGCGTTAGTCATAACGATGACCGCATATGTAGTTACCCAATATGCCGATATCCCTTTTCGCTGGCTGGATCAATTTAATGTCGATTTGAACGGCGCTGCGGATTACGGAGAAGAAAAGGGCTTTCGCTATGACAAAGCAATTATTAAAGTGCCGCTGGATGAAGCTGCTTCCCTTATCCAAATCGTAAATCCGAATGGACAAGTAACGGTTCGCTCGGGCGACGTACAGGAAATCGAGCTATTGACAGCGGTATGGGTCGATTTAACGGATAAAACGGAAGCAGATGCCATAGCGGAGCAATCGACGGTAAAAATTAATCCCGGCGCGGAGGTGACGCTTGAAGCAAAGGGACAATCATACGGTGCTAACGGAAGCATGAAGCCAAGAATGAATATGATTATTACGGTGCCGATGTCCCTGTCGGACCAGCTCCAAGTGGAGGAGATCCCTTCCGAAACGCCGATACCTTTGGAATCCGAACAACCTATTAATGCAACTAACGCAGCAAATTCTGAAACACCGCTTACTTCTGGAATTGCTCTTGATACGAGTCTACAATTAGCAACCGAGCCTCCAGGCAATACGGATAATATCCCCATCGAAGAGCTTGAGCAAACACCACAAAATATTGAAGATTTGGAAGAGCAGCAGCCGGCTTTGAAGATGAAGGTGGAATCTGGGAATGGCCCTGTCGAAGTGAAAGCATTGACGCTGCCGGGAGGTCTAGACATTCGGAGCAGCAGCGGAATTGTTACGGTCAGCAACATTAATGGCTCGGTTTCCGTCAAAGGGAATAATGGCGATATCCATATCAGAGGTATAACGGGAGACAGCAGTATCGAAACGAAGAACGGCACGATTGCAGCTGAGACGATTCAAGGCAAGCTGTTTGCCAATACGCTTAATGGCAGCCTGGAAATCAAGCAGATCGAGGGAGACATCGAAGCGGAAACCAAAAACGGTAAAATTAAAATGAATGGCGCTGGCGCTTCAGTCAAAGCGGATACGCTAAACGGCAGCATTGAGCTGAAAAGCGCAACCGTTGGCGGCGACTGGGATTTGGATAGCTCTGTTGGCGAAGTGATGCTTGCGATGCCTCAGGATGGTCATTTCACGGTTTTCGGATCGGTAACATTCGGTAATATTACGTCCCAGCTGCCGCTAGAAGTAAGCAAGAAAACGATAAGAGGCACAATAGGTGAGGGCACTTTCCGGATCCAAATAAATGCAACGAACAGCATAATGATCAAACAGTTTGGGCTTTCCTAAAAAGGCGCTTTCATTGACAAACTCTTAAAATAGAACGTACAATAGTTGTAACTACTTAGGAAGGGCGTGAGGGGAATGGGAGCCAGCGTTAATTTAGCACTGGAGCAACTGAAGATGAATGGTGTCCGAATGACCCCGCAACGTCACGCCATATTAAGCTACTTAATGGACTCCATGTCTCACCCGACTGCAGATGAAATTTATAAAGCGCTCTCTCCTTCTTACCCGAGCATGAGCGTAGCTACCATATATAACAATCTGCGTTTATTTGTAGAAGCTGGATTAGTGCGTGAGCTGACTTATGGCGATGACTCTAGCCGTTTTGATTCAGATTTATCCGATCATTACCATGCCATTTGCAAAAATTGCGGTTCTATCGTCGACTTTGATTATCCGCCACTGCTTGAAGTAGAGCGTGCAGCATCACGTGTGACGGGCTTCGTAGTTGAAGGTCACCGGATGGAAATATACGGCGTTTGCTCCACATGCAATACCACATCAGCGAAATAAATGGCGATAAAGCCTATAAGAACGTGCCGGGAAGCGAGTTAACGCGCTAATCAGCACGTTTTTTATTATCATGAGCGATTACACAAAAGTTTTGAACAGGAGAGTGAGCATTTGGAAACGATGTACAACCGAGCGCCCCGACGAAGAGGTAACCGGGGATTTCGGGGACTTATGTTTTTATTTATTGCAGCGATGGCAGCCGTTTTTTGCTGGTATGGATATATTCATTTTGTTCCGAATAATGAAAAGGTTGATCCGGTCTATCGAACGGAGCATCCGATCATCATTCGCGGGATAGAGGCAGAGCAAGGTGCCATTATTGAAAATAATGAAGTGAAGCTTCCGCTCGCTGCCCTTCAGCAAGTGCTTGGAGAGGACAAGCCTATCCGCTATGAGCCGGATTCCGGCTCCATTATTTTGACGACAGCGAATAAAGTGCTTCATCTTAAGACGGATTCCTTAACGGCAACGATAAACCAAAAGCCTTACAATTTGACGATAGCCGCAGAAACCTCTATTGAAACGGTCTATATACCAGCAGAGCCTTTGAAGGAACTTTACGGTCTGCAAGTGGAATTTGATCAGAAAAGAGGCATCGTGACACTTCTATCAGCAGGGGAGAATGTTCAACTAGCGGAGGTCATGCCGAGGAAGGGGGCTGCCATTCGTACCGAGCCGACCATTCGTGCTCCATATGTAGACAAGGTGTCTCAAGCACAACCGGTTAGAATTTGGGAGGAGCAATCAGGCTGGCTTCTTGTCCAAAGCAGCGATGGGCTGACTGGCTTCATTAACAAAAAAGACGTAAAGCTAACGACGATCGATCAAATGCCTCAAGCGGCGAAGGAACCGCCATTCATTGCTTGGAAGGTGCTTGGCAATAAAATCAATATGACGTGGGAAGCCGTGTATGAACGGAAAATTGATACTACAAAAATTAGCCCAATGCCAGGCGTTAACGTAGTAAGCCCAACCTGGTTTGCTTTAGCTGATGACAAAGGGACAATTAAAGGGAAGGCCGATCCCGCTTACGTGAAATGGGCGCACCAGCAAGGCATGCAAATTTGGGCGTTGTTCAGCAATGATTTTGAGCCAGATCGTACGACTAAGGCTTTGGCAAGCGCTGAGACAAGGTTCTCGATGATCCAGCAGTTGATCGCTTTTGCCGAGGTTTATGACTTGCAAGGGATCAATATTGATTTTGAAAATGTGCATACGTCCGATAAAGCAAACTTTGTGCAGTTTGTTCGTGAGCTAACGCCGCTTTTGCATGAGCAAGGGTTGGTTGTGTCGGTAGATGTAACTCCAAAATCGAATAGCGAGATGTGGTCGTTGTTTCTTGATCGCGCGGCCTTAGGCGGTATCGTCGATTATATGATGGTAATGGCGTATGACGAGCATTGGGCTGCCAGCCCGAAATCCGGATCAGTCGCATCCCTGCCATGGACGGAGAGCTCACTCGTTCGTATTATGCAGGAGGATGGCGTTCCAGCCAGCAAGCTAATGCTCAGCATGCCGCTCTATACAAGGATATGGACGGAGAAGAAGGGGGAAGACGGGAAAATAGCGGTCTCCTCGAAAGCAGTAGGCATGGAACGAATAAAGGAAATTATTAGTACGAAGAAGCTAAAGCCGGTGCTTGATCAAGCGGCTGGCCAAAATTATGTGGAGTATCAGGAAGACGGAGCATTGAAACGGATTTGGATTGAGGATGATGTATCCATGAAGGCTCGGGTCGCATTAGCGCGCAAGTACGATTTGGCAGGTGTCGCTACGTGGCAGCGTGCGTTCCAAACACCAAACATCTGGAAAACGATCGACGATGCCATTCATTTAAAGCCATAATACATTTTTATCTAATTAAATAAGAAAAAGCCCTCTTCGCATGAATGATCATGGATGAGGGCTTTTCTTATGTTGAATGCCGCCATAAGGCGGGGCTGACGTATGCGACTAGCACATTACACTTGCTGTTCAGTCGGACTGTGCGTTGCTTGAGCAGGGTCGAGTGTCAGCATCGTTTTGCAATACATGCAGCGATCGGTTTTCCCAAGCATCTTGGTTGGTCGTCCGCATTCAGGACATTGCAGCATCGTGGCGCTTGTCGACATCATGCCAGCCCAGAAATAGACGGCAACGCTGATAAGCAGTGAGATCATGCCGATTACCATGAAGATAGCAGCGATAATCTTACCGGCTTGTCCCAAAAATACGATGCCGGCGGTTCCGAGTATCATTACGCCCATACCTACCAAGGTGAAAACGAGCCCCCAAAGACGGAATTCATTGATTTTGGCGGACTTAAAAAAGAACTTGTTCATGCATTCAAACCCTTCCTATGACTAATGACTTATGAATTTGAGACTGTTTCTAAGTTAGTAAGCAGGAATGTGCCTCCAACATGTCGAAAAAGAATAGCACTGTAGATTATTATTATAGCTTAATAAAATGTGATTAGCTATATGGAGGAACCAGTGGAACATATAAAAGCACACTTCGCAGGCAGCTATCGTAATGAACCTAATCTGATCGGTTTAGCTGTTATTGAAAACCCATATCCTTATAATCCATTAATCGATGGCTTAGATTCGTTAGTGCTCGTAGTTTTAGAGGAGGAAGCTCATACTCGTAATGAGACGGAGCATGTCCAAATCAACGGCAAGCGTGTATTGATTCGTACCATTGATGCCAAAGGCTTGAATGCATGGTTGGCTGGCGGAGAAAATCGCAATATTATTGAGTGGCTAGTTCGGGGGGAGATCATGTTGGATCGCGACGGCTATTTAAGCGGTGTACGTGAACATCTGCTTCAATTCCCTGATTCCATGCGGGAGCAAAAGCAATTTACGGAGTTTGCCGGCTTCTTAAGAACGTATTTACAAGCAAAGCAGGACTTGCTCGATGGCAACTTGCTTGATGCATACAGCCATGTGCTTATCGCGCTGCATCATTGGGCTCATATTGTTTTAATAGAAGAAGGACGTCATCCAGAGCTCACGGTGTGGAAGCAGCTTAAACGGGTTCATCCGGGGATATACAAGCTTTATGAGGAGCTTACAGTAAGCCCGGAAACGTTAGAGCAAAGAGTGCAGCTAGTTATGCTGGGATGCGAGTTCTCCGTGATGAGCAAAATGAAATCAAGCTGCGCGTTATTGTTCGATATTCTCGGAAGCCGCGAGGAGCCTTGGAGCATAGCCGAGCTGCAATCGCATTCTTCAATTAATGTTTTGCATGTCGATTTATCGCTAGTTATTCAAAAGCTGGTGAAGCGTGAGTATGTACGCGAGGTTGCCGTCATGCATGAGCTTGGAGATATAGGAGCTCTTGAGCTGCGTTATATGATCAATAACACGAAAAGCTAATAATGTGAGTCATATGAAGAAAAAGCGTTGGCTTTGCCTGTATGAATGGGGGCAAAATAGCGCTTTTTTTATTTATTAAATAATCTGGTGAATAAGCTTGACTTGAATTAAGTTCAGATGATATATTAGTACTCGCCGCTTTTACAGGACACATAAACGCGAAATCGACATCTCAAAAAAAATGTCGAACAACGAAAAAAGTGCTTGCAAAGAGATGGGCGAATGTGATATATTATAAAAGTCGCCGATACGAAATAAGCGGTTGACGCAAATGAAAAGATTGCTCTTTGAAAACTGAACAACGAGTAATAACTGCCCTTGCGATTCTAACGAATTGTAAGAAAAAGCGATAAAAAGTAATGAGCAAGTCAAACACATGAAGCTTTCTCTTCGACATCGCGTCGAAGCGAAAACTTCCATTTGGAGAGTTTGATCCTGGCTCAGGACGAACGCTGGCGGCGTGCCTAATACATGCAAGTCGAGCGGATCTTGTC
>NZ_JBXCIW010000009.1:170196-204551 GCF_056786335.1 Paenibacillus sp. Y280 | reverse complement strand
CTAGCTGCATTTCACCGTCAAACAACTTATCACTAAATACTCATCCTATAAATGGATAGTTTTCCCTAATTGTGTAGCCGCCTGTGCTTATTATATTGGGCTTTCGTAATTCAGGTTCATATACACCAGGGGTTAAATAGTTTCTCAAAAGTTCTTGAGCTCCTTTCAGTGCAAAAGTACCGTTGGATTTCTCTGCAAATAATAGGATAGATTCCTCGGTATATAGAAACTTCAAAAACTCTTTTGCAAGTTCAGCGTTTTTGGCTTTGAGTGGAATAGAAAATTGTTCATAACTAGAAAGGATATAACGTTCATCACCTTCATTAAATACAGGCACAGGAAACATGCCGAATTCGAATCCTTCTTCTCTTGGAGAATCTTTCATTTCATTCTCCATCCACGAACCATTAACGATAAAAATGGCTTTGCCAAGCATCATATCCGTTTGTGATTGGGTGTGATTAAGTCCGACGGTTCCCTCCATCAAATACCCGTCTCTTCCAAGCTTAGCTATTGCAATGGAAGCTTTAGATGGGTTAAGTTTATGGAAACATGCTCCTAGATCACTTGATTCGTCTGTGACTAAGAAAGAAATAGTGGATGTCATTAGTTATATCGGATTACATTATCGGGATAAAATTACGCTAGAAATGATTGCTGACCATGTTAATTTCAGTGAAAACTATTTGTGTCGCGTGTTTAGAGATCAAATGGGTATGAGTTTAATTCATTATATAAACAATGTTCGGATGAACAAAGCAGTAGAATTAATTATGAAAGGCCATACTTATATTAAAGAGATATCTACATTAGTAGGCATTAGCGATCAATTTTATTTTAGTAGAATGTTCAAAAAACAATTCGGAGTCTCACCTACTGATTATAAAAGTCATGTCATCAGGAGAAGGCAACTGCTTCAATAGGCAGTAATTAATATAGAACACAAGGAGTAGTACATGGCCTGGAGCAAATTGAAACAAAATCTGGAGAGCTTTCTCTGTCCTGCGTTAGCTGGAAGGGTAGAATACCGTGCAACGAGCTACCGATATTTACCCGATAAAGCAGGGCTTTGTTATATTGCAGTAGATAAAAAGAACGTATTTAATATGAGTGATACAACTAACTTAATCAGATGGTATCAGACGGAGCTGGAAATTAAGAATGATTCAGATATCGAAATTCCAATCAACAATGAAGAAATTGAAGCAGTCAGAAAAGATACCAAGGGGATCGTTCCGGAGGATCGTCTAATCGTAATAGCAAGAAGTAGAAAAAAATCAGAATATGCAAAGGAGCTTTTGGCGGCACAGTCATCATTAAGCAAATCAAATTTTATCGTTACAGCTAATAAGTTTTTATCCATTTCTATAGAGGAAAGCATAGACAGCAATGATATCTTATTGAATATTCTAGCTTTGGTGGACAGACGAGTTGGAAAAAAGCGAATTTTAAATATGTCCGAGAAGATGAAGCTAAAGCATCCTATTGTGCAGTATTTTTATAAACTACGGCTTAGTACGTTTTGAAAATAATTACTTATTCACCTGCGGACTGAGGTACCGCTATTTGTCCAGTAAGTGGAGCTTAACCAGTTCATGCAATATGCGCCTCGTCTGCCAATCGCTCACCCCCGCCCCGCATCCAGCTGCTTCTGTATTTCTTTCCGTACCTCTTCGATGCCTGCTTGCTTCAGCTCCTCGTTAAACTTGGGGAGGATCGTGTCAACATCGACGGTGCCAGTCATGAGGCTTGGATAGTATTTCTTCCAAATCATCTCGATGTTATCGGTTTGGGCGGTCAGCTTGGATAGATCAGGAGTAAAGCCGAGAGCGGTGGACTTGATGACTTCAGCGTTGTATTTGCGGAATTGATCCCATTTATCGAGGGGTTCCGGGTTGTCACCGCCCATGGTTTTCAGGATAAACCAGTTACCCTGTGTATATTGTACTCCTGCATAGCTTGCTGATGCATCTGGGATCGGGTCGCCGTTGCTGTCTTTGCCTGGAATTGGGGCCACTTGCCCATGTTCATCTAGCGTGTAATGCACTCCTTCAATACCATAATTAAATAAGTTTCGTATTTCAGGGTCGGTATTGAGTAGATTCAGAAACTTTATACACGCAATGGGATGGCTGGTGTTGGCATTAACAGCCATGATTCCTCCACGGACTGATTCTGTGGTCACGACGATTGGGGTTACCGGATTGGATACAACCGTGTAGCCGCGATCCTTACTCCAAGTAGTTTCCGAGAGTGGGCCGCCGCCTGAGGACTTCCAGAACACTTTATCCCCGCGCTTTAGTCCGCCTGGCTCCCGAAGCGCAGCGTCTTTGTTAATGAAGCCCGCTTTATAATAACGCCGTAATGTGTCTAATACCTGCCGTGCTTCCTTTGTTTCGAAGATATTCACGATCTTAGGGTTAGGGTCCAGTGATTTCACCATCAAGGGAACTTTATGGTTCACAATATATTCGTAGCCATAGAGAGCGAAGAAATTGTGTGAATCCCGATCTAATTCCATCGGTATGTATCCAGGCTCATTCTGTTGAATCATCCGGAGCAGCGGTTCAAGCGATTCCAGCGTATTGTACTTGGTAATGTCGAAATTGTACTTTTTCACTATGGAAGCAGGGTACATCCAATGATCGCGGACGGCCAGCTCTTTATTGGTCGGTACACCATAAATGCCTCCATCATTCATTCGTACTCCTTGCCAAAAGGTTGGGTCAATGGTATCGTACATATCTTTACCCAGACTCGTAAGATAGTCATCAAGCCTCAGCCATGCGCCGCGCATAGAGGTGGTTGCATAGTTGGGTGCAAAAGCAATGTCGAAGGACTTCCTGCGGATATAAGTGTGTTCAGCCGATCTTCATACTCCTGCCAACCTACCTTGATATAGGTGATAGTCACGCCAATTTTACGAGCCATAATTTCATTGATTCTATCATTTACGAGCTTCAGATCCTTGTCAGGCTCTCCGATCGTGTAATAAATCAGATTTACAGTGTCACCATAATAGTTATCATTGTTGTTTTTGTCAGACTGCCGGGAGCAACCGGTCGAAAACGCTGTGAGCAGCAGAATAATATTGATTATGATGAAGATACATCTGTGTCTAGAGCACTTTAGCATCGATGTCCGCTCCTTTCTGCCGAGTTCGTCGTTAACCTTTTCCCCGCAGATCAGAGGGAGATTTTCCGAAAAAGCTTTGAAAATGTGTATAGAAATAATTGAGATTGTTGTAGCCGACGGAAAGCGCAATACAAGAAATCTTCTCATCTGACGATTGAATTCGTTCTTGTGCGAGGAGCATTCGGTAAGCCATTAGGTATTCTGAAAATTTCATTTCGGATTCTTTTAGAAATAATTGTCCAAGGTAGGTACTGTTCATCTGAAAGCGCTCTGCCACTGATTTTAAGGTGATATTCTGAGCATACTCCGTCTTGATCATCAGCAGAATGCGGTTGACCAGCTTGGATAGGCTGTCATAGTTTACACCTAGTACCGGATCCTTTTTCAAACTCTCGCAGTTCATATTACCTATCGCACCACCCAGATCCTCCACAATAATCTTCTCAATCACTTGCTGCAGCTTCGTACGTTCTACAGGCTTGAGCAGATAGTCTTTGACACCACAGCGAATGGCTTCTTGGGCGTACTTGAATTCGCTATAGCCGCTCATAATAACATATTTTGTAGGGATTTGGAGCTCGTTGAGTCTGCTTATCGTTTCATATCCAAGATTTTTGCCAATGCAGACATCAAAAATGGCGATATCTGGCAGCAGGTCTACAACCTTGGACATGGCAACCTCCGAAGTTTCGCAGGTTTCGATCCGACTGAAGCCGTATCGTTTCCAGTCCAGGATTCGCTTCATCCCCTCCAAAATCTGAGGCTCGTCATCCACAATCAGCAGTGTGTACATGTTCAATCATCTCTTTTGGAATCCTAACAGAAATCTTAATGCCAGCTTCCTCATTATTCTTAATCTCTATAGAAAAGCTTTTCCCATAAAAGAAGTGAAGCCTGGTGTATACGTTGCGTAAACCGATGCTCTCGGAAGAAATATCATCATGGTTGGACAGAGTGCTTCGCACTGTATTTAAACGCTCGGCGTTAATGCCGCGCCCATTATCCACGAATTCCAATACATAATGCTCATCAGCTTCCCAGCCGTTAACGACATACAGATTAAACTCATTGCTGGCGACAAAGCCGTGGATGAAAAAATTTTCAGCCAAAGGCTGCATCCAAAATTTCACGGTAGGGATAGAGAGTAATTTCGGCTCTACATTGACTTGATAATAAAAACGCTCCGGATACTTAAACTCCATAATCTCTAAGTACTTCTGCAGCAATTCCAGCTCACTTGCAATAGAAATAATATTTTCTTTTTTGACAATTTCACGAAAAAGCGACCCTAAGGTAGCAATGGCATCAGCGGTGTCCGTGTCCTGGTTAACAAGAGCAGTGGAGCGGATAACCTCTAATGTATTGTAAAGAAAATGAGGGTTTATTTGGTTTTGAAGCGCCTTCATTTCCGTTTCTTGCTGCTTCAGTTTAAGTAAATATTCATTACGGATATGCTTATCCAACTGCTGAATCATATCGTCTAATTCCCTTGCGATCATGCCGTATTCATTGCGGCGATAACGGGCAGGGCGATTAAGTGTAAAATTGGCTGTTTTCACGCGTCCAATCGATTGAATAATGCGATGCAGGAAGCGGGAATCATCACGCATATTATACACAATGAGCAGTAGTACACTAATCATGGTCGTTAATACGATCAGGAAGATGGTGATTAGCATCCTGGCATGCTGCTGAATCAGCATAGATAAATCAACGATGCTGACGAATTTGAAATTGAACTTGGTGGATGGAAAGGTGATAAAAAATATATGCTTTAAATAACCCTTCGAAATATAACCATGACTGCGTCCGTTCGCCGCCGCCTGACGGTATAAATCCTTCAAGTCTTGGTCTTGTCCGTTGCCGATAAGGTAGATCTCATCAGAAGCACTGACTGCAGCGGCCTTTCCCAATCGATAATACTGAATAGATTTAAAGATTTGACCACTGCTGACCAAGAAGCGAAGCTCTCCTAATTCCTTAGAGCCTAGTGCTGGATCTGATAGTTTCTTGCGATAAACGAATCCCTTAAGAATGGTATCGTGAAAAGCTTCATCTGTATTTGGAAGACCGAACATAAAGCTTGCGGTTCCGTTATCGTTAAATCGTACGACATTGCCATACTGCTTAGTATGCAGGCTAACCTGCGTTATTTCACCCTGCGCCCAGCTGTACAGATAGGTTTTAATATCCTCTGGGAAAGATACCAGCGGCTGTGAGAATTGGCTGTGTTGCAGACTATTGGTTAAGTAGCCTTCAGCACTGCTGCTTAAAAAGCTGCGAGCATCATCCATTAGACTATGATTGGAGTATATGCGCTGCATGTAAGCCTCGATTCGGTCGGCATCATACTGCAGCTCATTCTCTACACCAGCGAAAGCATTAGCAGCCTCTAAACGAGCATCACCAACCCATTGATTCAACAGCATTGCACAGGTTAGAATGCCAAGCGTGAGTCCAATGATCACGACGAAGACGACATAGGCAAAAAACTTGTAACGATAAATTTTGATTTGTAAAAAAGAGCTCATACGACACCTCAATTGCAGCAGCTCATTGAACATAAGCGTTTACCATACCACTTTAACATGATTAATCAAAGCTTCATAGGCAGCAAGAAAAAGCATCCCATACAGAGTGTCTCAATAAGGGATGCTCATTCATTTAATCTTACTTGAAGTAATTATTAATTTGCTCTTGAGCAGCTTTCATAATCGTGTCCATACCAGCGGACTTTAACTCAGCTGTAATCTTTGGAATCATTTTCTCCGGATCAGATGCGCCTGTAATGAGCTCATATTTGTACTTATCCCATACAGATTGGCAATTCGCCACTTCTGTCTGAAGATTATTGATGTCCAGTGCGAAACCTAATACAGTGGAAGATGCAGCTGCGTCATTCAGTTTTTTAACCTGTTCCCATTGATCCTCAGGAGCGCCTTTGGTAACGGCTAGATTAAAGAATGTACCTTGGGAGTAAGCGGCTAGCGGCCAAGTATCGGAAGTACGCTCGATTACCTTTTCGCCATCGACATTTTTGTAGTCTGCGTCTAACTCACCGAATGCAAGCATATTGCGCAGTTTTGGATCTGTGTTGACTAATTCGAGGTACTTCAATGCTTCCTTCTTATATTTCGAATTTGCAGAAATCGCGTTCAAGGAGCCTTGGATCGTGCTCGTCGTATAAATAGGTCCGAAATGCTGAACCATATCATATTTTTGAACAGCATCATTGATTTGCCAGCCTACTTCTGCACCTGGAAATGCCTGAGCTGCAAAGAATGGTCTGCCTTTGTCGTTCTCTGTTTTAGTCGGAGCATCAGGGTTTATGATGCCATCCTGATACCATTGATGCAGGAGCTTCAGATTGGCGATAACATCAGGCTGCTCGAGAACAGAGACAACCGTGCGTGATCCATCATCAGCTTTTACGCCAATTGGGGTGAAGCCTAGTGTTAATTCGTCATAATTGTTAAAGAAGCCGTTCAATCCTTCGCCTTGCGTCATTGGCAATGGGTAGAAGCTCTTGCCTTCGCCAGACTTTATGCTGCGCAGAGGTTTATCAAGGTCCTGCAGCGTTTTGATGCTGTTGATAGCTATATTGTACTTTTGCACGTATTTATCATCGTACACCCAATATTGCGTTAGCGCTGAATCCTTATATGTGGGAACGGAATAATACTTGCCGCCAATTTTCGTGCCATCCCATACCTTTTCAGGAATCAATTTGTATAAGTCAGCCGTTTCACTTTGAACCAGATCAGTGATGTCGGCAAAAGCCCCCATAGCCACTTGCTTGCTGTATTTGCCGCTGTTTGTGAACATAATGTCGAATGGTTCGCCAGTATTCACAATCGTATTGATTTTGGTGTCCCATTCCCCCCAGCTGGCTACCTTGATGTCAATTTTCACACCAATCTTCTCAGCTGTATATGCGTTCATGTCATCAATAGCTTTGCTGAAGTTAGTTGGTACTTGGCCGCCGATGGTCCACCAGACCAACGTCGGAATATCCTTGCTTGGTGCTGCGGTGTCCTTTGGTGCGTCTGTAGTTTTCGGAGAGCCATTTGTTGCAGTTGGAGAATTCGAGCCGGAGCAGGCAGCTAAGGCAGTTGCCAGTGATGTGAGAATACAAAGCGTAGAGATGAGCTTCCAAGATTTCTTCATTTCATTTCCCCCTTATTGAAGTGGTATCACCTTAAGAGCTGTACAGTGATCTATCATAAACCAAGCTTGCTTGGCTTATTTCGTTTATTATCCTTTGACAGCGCCGATCGTTAGTCCAGAAATAAAATATTTCTGGAAGAATGGATAGGCGAAGGCTACAGGCAGCACAATGATGATGGCTACGGCCATGCGGGCAGATTCCTTCGGCATAGTTGCAACGAGCACGGCATAGCTAACGCCCATACTTGCAGCATTCTTGGCAAGTGCATCCACATTGCTCATCAAGCTATTTAACAGTGCCTGCAGAGAATATAGGTTCTGGTTGTCGATATATAGCATCGATTGGAACCAGTCATTCCAATAAGAGAAGCAGAGGAATAGTCCAATTGTTGCAATGACAGGCAAGGAAATCGGTAGGATGATTGAGAAAAAGATTCGCAGCTGGCTCGCGCCATCGATTTCTGCAGATTCAATCAGCCCATCGGGAATCGTGCTTTTAAAGAAGGTTTTACAAATGATAACGTTGAACGATGAGACGGCCAGCGGTAAAATAAGAGCCCAGACGCTATCTTTTAGTCCCAATAAATTTGTATTAATGAAGTAGCTGGATACCAGACCGCCATTGAATATCATTGGGATGAATACGACCCAGGTCAGAAAGCCATTCAGCTTGTATGTTGGGCGAGAAAGTACATAGCCCATGGAGGTGGTAAGCAATACACCGAGCACAGTGCCAACGACAGTAACAAGGGCGGATACGCCGAGCGCCCGCAGAATCATCGTTCCCTGCTTGACTACATAGGCGTAAGCCTCTCCTGACAATGCAATCGGCAACAGATGATATCCTGTCTCACGTATGGAGTCCTCACTGGAAAATGAAATGGATAGAACAACAACTACGGGTATGACGCAGAGCAGCGCCAAGATGATAAATATCAGGTTGAAAAAGATGTTTACGACGTTGCTTGTACGGTTAAATTTCTCAAGGCCCGTTACGTAAGTCGTTCTCGTTGACATTGTGTTACCTCCTTACATCATCGCGCTGTCAGGATCAATTTTGCGAACAATCCAATTAGCGATTAGAATAGTTGCGCAGCCCAGAACCGACTGTACGAATGCGGCAGCAGCTGCCATCCCCAATGTAGCGGATTTCAGTTGTTTATACACCATGACATCGATTGTGGTAGACACATTGAACAGAGAATTGGAATCTCGCGTGACCTGATAGAACAAGCCGAAATCGGTGTAGAATATACGTCCAACTGCCAAAATGAACAGCATGACGATAACTAGCTTGAGCATTGGCAATGTAATAAATCTCGTCTGCTGCCAAATGGAAGCGCCATCAATAACAGCTGCCTCATAATAGGTGCTGTCAAGGCTTGTGATGGTTGCCAGATAAATGACCATACCATAGCCCAAGCCTTTCCAGATGTTTAAGAGAATCAGAAAGTATGGCCAGTATTGTGGCTCCATATACCAGTTAACAGGATCGCTGCCCATATTGACGAGCATTTGATTGACAATCCCTTTATCAAAGCTTAGGAATGCCCAGCCTACAGCAGATACGACAACCCAAGATAGGAAATAGGGGAGGAACATCATCGTCTGATAGACTTTACTTGCTTTGCGGCTGTGGAGTAGTCCGATCATAATGGCTAATAGAACGGGCAGCACAATGCCTAGAACGATAAAAATAATATTGTATCCGATGGTGTTTCGAATAATGATCCAAGCGTCATTCGACTTGAATAAGAACTCAAAGTTTTTGAAGCCTACCCAAGGACTGTTAAACACATTGCTCAAGAAGCCGCCGCTAATTCTGAAGTTTTTGAAGGCAATAATGATCCCGAACATAGGTATGAAACAAAACAGTATGTACCAAATCGTCGCAGGCAATGCCAAGAGGGTTAGTTCCGTATCTTGCTTGTGCCAACGAAATGGTAAGCGCTTTTTTTTAGTTTGTTGTTCAACTGCAGATCTCATGTCTGTCACTCCTTCCGGTGTTTTCTCGCTTGTATTGCACTTGTTAGGCTAATTGTATAATAGTGGATTCGAGGCTTCTAGATAACAAACTTGATACTATAGTCAACAAACGTTAGATTCAAGAGTCTGATGACGTCCCAATATTCGTCTACATCCTTGACCATATGAATATATTTTGTAGTAAGAAACCGGATGTAGGATGAAGGAGGAATGGGGCAAATGGATGGTAATTCTACTGGTTCAATAACAATTACAGGCAACGCGCCAATGATGCAAATGGTTGACAACTTTATCTCTTTTATCCGTGAAGCAAATGAGCTTCTTCAAAAGGAAATAGATCTGTCTCCTGCTAATCAATTGGTTACAAATAGCATTAGTCAACTTTCAATACAGTTACGATCCCGCTATTTGCCGGAGGAGATTCAAGCCGTTCTAAGCAATGAGTATTTTCGAATGAACCAACAAAAATTGCAGGATAAGTTGTCAGAAGCCGAATTTTTAGCAGAGCTGAGTGATTCTCGTCACATTTGCAAATCTGAGGATTCTGTCTTGGAAATCGTTACGAGGTTGCCTAACTGGAACATTTACATGGCCTTAGTTAGTCAGGAACTGTCCACTTTTCGTCGGTTCATTCGCCAGGATAGTCAGACAGAGAAGTCGACGATTGTCTTTGTTGGTAGTGGGCCAATGCCGCTAAGTCCTATTATTTTGCACCTAATCGGTAATGTGGATGTGATCTGCCTGGAGATGGATTCTGTGGCCTATGATGCATCAAGCTATTTACTCGAGCAAATGGGCTTAGGGACTAAAGTGTCTGTCGTAATGGAGAATGGATCGGAGTTCGATTACAGCTCTTATAACCGGATCTTTGTGGCTAGTCTCGTGAGAAATAAGCGGGCGGTGCTTGAACAAATTAGTCGTACTTCCTCAGATCCTCTAGTAGCTATTCGCACAGCAGAGGGGATGAGGCAAATCATGTATGAAGCGATTGATGAATCGCAGTTGAATAAGCAGGGGTGGCGGATTCTGGGACGAACTTGTCCTGAAGATAATCTGGTCATCAATTCGACTTTGTTTCTAGATCGCTTTGCTGCTCCCAGCATACCGGATTGACATAGAGTCGTGTCCACAATGTCAAGAAATTCGAAAATACTGGTGAGGGCCACGTCTTTGTAACGTGGCCTTTTTTATGAAGAATCTTTATAGCAATACACCGGCAAGCTCTCTGTACTGCTTCGGGGTCATCTTAATTTCCCGCTTAAACAGGCAGCAAAACTGCGCATCCGTTGAAAAGCCGCATTCCATCGCGATAACCGATATTTGCAAGGGAGTATGCCTTAGCATTGTTTTGGCATGCTCGATCCTACGATTCAAAATATATTGGCTGGGAGATAACCTGACCTTTTCCTTGAACAAATGACGAAACCGGTCATAGCTATAACCGGATTGGTTGGCAAGAGCTTGGAAGTCAATTTTCTGCATATAGTACTCATCAATGAAAGCCTGAGCGAATCGTATTATATCATGGCGGCTATCTGCTTCTTGGGAGGGATAAGCCCGCAGTACTTCCAAATATAGACGCGAAATCAAATTGTCGAGCAATTGCTTATAGAAGGGAGGCTTATCGCGAAGCTCTCAGGCGGTAGAGTCAGAATGGTGCTCGATACCGATACATTTAACGAGATTGATGACCAATTTGCGGTCATTTATGCGCTATTGTCGCCTGAAAAAATAGAGCTTCAGGCTCTTTATGCAGCACCGTTCCATAATGAGCTCTCCACCGGACCGAAGGACGGGATGGATAAAAGCTATAAGGAAATCATTCGCATTCTTAAGCTAATGAATCGAGAGGATGTTCCCGTCTATCGCGGCTCCGAAGCTTATTTGCCTGCCGCTAACTCCCCGATTCGCAGCGAGGCTGCGCTGAATTTGGTAGAGCGCGCAATGGCAAGCGATCTGAATGATCCATTATATGTAGTCGGAATCGGAGCCATCACGAATATTGCGAGTGCCATTCTATTGGAGCCGAGAATCATCGAGCGCATCGTTGTGGTCTGGCTGGGCGGCCACGCGCTGGATTGGCCTGACACTCGCGAGTTTAATCTCGAACAGGATCTCCATGCCTCGAGAACGTTGATGAACTGCGGCGTGCCTCTGGTCCTTATCCCATGCATGGGAGTCGCTTCAAACCTGCGTACGACACTATCGGAAGTTAGAGATTATGTAAAGCCTTCCGGCGTAATTGGTGAGTACCTTTATGAGACGTACAAAAACAGCAAGGATGATCATTTCGCCTATTCCAGAGTAATATGGGATATCTCGGTTATCGCATGGCTGAATCAGCCAAAGTGGGTTCCTTCGCGGCTTATTCCAAGCCCAATCATTTCGGAAGACTTCCGCTGGAGCACGGACAGCACAAGACATTTGATACGCTGCGCAAGCTATATCGACCGTGACGCGGTATTTCAAGATCTATTCACCAAGCTTGCGCTAAGCAAAGCGGAAGTGCAAGCCGAACATGACTAGAGTTACCGTCAAACGCTTGCATAAACATCAATATGGACCTTGTTGTCTCCATATCCAGCATCCGTTGGAAAATGGCCACGTCTTGTCGCGTGGCTTTTTTTATTTCTTTTTGCAAAATCTGTTGATTGAAAGAAATAGCAAATCTTAACAAAGGTTGGAGCAAGTTTCTATTGGGTTTATGTCTAATTTGGTCTATAATGAAGCAAGTTTATATGATTACAAAGGTTTATCAATTTGGGATAGTTTAGGAGAAGATTAGACGATGTCTGCAACAAAAAAATATGATCGCCTAAGATTAGTATTGCTGTTAGGTGCTTTTTCAGCTCTTGGCACGCTTACGATTGACATGTATTTGCCTTCATTCCCGCAAATTACGGCTGATTTTGGAACCGAGGCTTCTCTTGTTCAGCTTAGTTTGACAGCATGCCTCATTGGCTTAGGTTTGGGTCAAATGATTATGGGACCATTAAGCGACGTTCATGGGAGACGCAAGCCAATTATTATTTCGCTTTTTTTCTTTCTGGTTGCTTCGTTTGTCTGTGCGGTCTCCCCGAATATTTATTGGTTTATAGCTGCACGCTTTGTCCAGGGTTTCGCTGCCTCTGCGGGAATTGTTATCTCCAGAGCAATCGTACGCGATCTATACAGCGGAACAGAATTAACGAAGTTTTTCTCCATGCTCATGCTTATAAATAATCTGTTTCCTATGATTGCGCCTATGGCTGGCAGCGGTGTGATCTCCTTCACAACGTGGGTTGGCGTGTTTTTCGTGCTGAGCGCTGTCGGTTTACTACTCCTTATTTTGGCAACGATGGGCCTAAAAGAGACCTTGCCCGCTCAAAATCGGGTATCCGGCAACTTCAGAGAGCTGTTAGCCGGTATTCAAACTCTGATTAAGGATCGGCAGTTTATGGGCTATGCGCTTGCACAAGGCATTATGATTGGGGGCGTATTTGCCTACGTATCGGGGACTCCATTTGTTTATCAAAATATTTACGGAGCCTCTCCACAACTATTCGCGCTATTGTTCGCATCTAATGGAATAAGCTTAATTATTGGTTCACAGGTCGTAGGACGGTTCAGCAAAACGTTCTCGGAACACAACTTTGTTATTCTTGGTTTGTTGATGTCTTGTGCAGCTAGTTTTGCAGCCTTGCTCGTTATTTTGTTGCACGGTCCTTTACTGGCATTGGTTATTCCGTTGTTCTTCTTTGTAGCATCAATCGGTATGACGGCAACAGCTTCTTTTGTTCTGGCGATGGGTTCGCAAAGTGAAAGGGCAGGAAGTGCATCTGCCCTGCTTGGTTTGCTGCCTTTTGTGATTGGAGCATTTACTTCACCACTAGTCGGCGTTGCCGGAGAGAATTCTGCGGTTCCGATGGGGATCATCATCTTGTCCACTAGTCTGCTTGCTCTTTTCGCTTTTTTTGGACTCGCACATAAGACGCAAATTAAGGATACTAAGAACCATGTTGCATCAAAGATTTCTCAATAATGCCTCTGTTTATCGATTGCAGGCTCTTGCTTTACCGTATAATGGAACCTATTTATTAACTGGATTAAATAAAGTTTGGAATGACTAGTAGAACTCCTGTCATTCCAAACTTTATTTTTAGTTGTTAGCACCTTTGCATTACCGAGCAGTCCGTTTTTCACAGTTTTATTAAAATTATTGCCCTATCGAGTCCTGCTAAAAAAAGAATGCAGACTAAGGTCCAGTGGCCGTCCCGACGTTAGGCGAGCCCCTCTACCGAACCACAGATAGAGGATATGTTCATCTTGATGTGTTAAATTTTATGGGAAACTATCTAGCTGGGAGGAGCGAAACATGTGAAAACTGTATTACGCATCTTTATCTATCTCATCGTTTTTGTCGTCGTCGTAGGAGGGACAGGCGCAGTCGGGTTCGTCAATACGATGAATGCCGGAATGTCGGTTTACGATAAAGCCGCTCCTGCATTGACGGATGTGCAGGTTCCGAAATATGACGTGAACAAACCGACAGTGGCTGTGCTGCTGGCGAACGAAACGACGGAAGTGTTCGATTTTCTCGTCCCGTACGAAATGTTTGCGATGACTGAAGCATACAATGTATACGGTGTTGCCCCCGATCGCGAAATTAAATCATTAACCGGCGGACTCGATGCCGTCCCGCATTATTCGTTTGACGAAATGGATACGATGCTCAGCAAAAGCCCGGATATTATCGTCATTCCGTTTATGCCGATTTTGGATGAGAAAAAATATGCACCTGTCCGCGAATGGATTCGGAAGCACTCGGGCGCCAAGACGACATTGATCTCCATTTGCAACGGGGCTGAAAACCTGGCGGATACCGGCTTGCTGAACGGTAAATCGGCTGCGACGCACTGGGGTGACATCAACCGGCTTATTAAAAAATATCCGGAAATCCAGTGGGTGAAAGATCGGCGCTACATCCCGCAAGGCAATATCGTATCTTCTGCCGGTCTGACATCAGGGATCGACGCTACGCTATACGTCATCTCCCAGCAGTTGGGCGAGGCGGCGGCGAAAAAAGTGGCGAAAGAGATGAACTATCCCTCTTACGATTACGTGACAAACCCGCAAATGAAACCGTTCGTTCCCGGGTTGAGCGATATAACGTACGTACTGAATAACGCTTATCAATGGAACAAAGTAAAGGCGGGCGTGCTGCTATATAACGGCGCCGATGAACTGGATTTGGCCGCCGCATTCGATACATTCGCCGCTTCCGGTACGACGTCGATGTTGACTGTTTCCAGTGCTAACGAACCGATCCTAACGAAGCACGGCCTGAACCTAGTCGCGCGTTATCAGATAAAAAACGTGCCTAAGCTGGCGAAAATGATTTTCGTCGGTGCCAATGCCGAGTCTGCAGCCTCCGAAGACATCAAGCAATGGGAGAACAGCGGCAACAGCGCGAAACTGCTGTTCCTGCACCGCGACGCGGCGGATCAGTTTGCAATGGATCCAGCATTCGAGGATTTGGCCGGACAAGAGGATATCCTGACGGCGAAATTTGCCGCAAAGCGGCTCGAATATCGCGCCACCGACCACCTGAAGCTGGAAGGAAATTCCTTTTCCTTTGAAGCGTTTGGTGTACCGGTTTTGCTTGGCGTCTTGTCCTTGCTCATCACATTTTTCATCGATCGGTACTTCATCCGTAGGAAAAAGGAATCATCCACTGATACAAGCGCATCGAGATAGTGCTGATTTATCCAATAAGAGAGCAATCGAGGATTGAGTTTGCAGAGGCTCAGCTATAGGTACTGGGTATGTACCAGTCCTCGATTCTGTATTTCGTTTATTTCCAAGTTTATTAGAGTAACCTTCCCGTTAGAGTTCCTGTAAAACGAATATTTTGGACTTTGCATGAAAAAGAGCGCCTCTGTAACATGAGAGTAGGAGAATCCCTCGGAGAATCCCTCATCCTGGTTGTTGACTTAATGAGTATCCTTCATTTTAGAAGTCTAGAATTCGTTGGTCAACGTAATAACTTTTCTAATCCGCATTATTTCGAATATCGCAATGATACAATGTAATTGATCCCGATTTTCTTTGCCCGTTTAATTGGTATTTGCCTGCGTTTGTATTCTTCAAAACCTAATTTATGATAGAGTTTCATGGCTGGAATATTGGTATCGGCGACTTCTTCAATCAAATAAACCTCATATGGTGTATGCTCAAGGATATGACGACTCAGTTGCGAAGCAACGCCTTGCCCCCTGAATTCGGCGGCAGTCCCTACAAATTCAATGGAGCCTACACTAGGTGAAGGAGGAACGAAGGGAGTTTCAAACTCTTTTTTCAAGAAAATACCAGCCATAGTGCCTCTATAAAAGCCTAAATGTTTGCGAAGTTCCTTTTTATCCAGTTTAACCGAAAGTGAAGTTCCATCCGTACAAGCAGCCATTCCGACCACTTGCCCCTTGTATAAAGCCACATAAAATTGGTCCAAAACGAATATATGGGCGAACGCTGCAGCAATCCTTTTCGGATCCTTAGAGAAAAACCCAAGCCACTGTGTGAATCCCTCTGCGAATATTTCAGATATTCCTCGCCTCACATCAAATTCAGCTTGATCGGCTCTAACCACGTTAATCATGACATGGTCACTTCCTTTCCTTCAATAGAAATGCGGTGAGGATAGATGGTGAGGGCATGGTAAAGTTGCTCTTTAGCAATACTTTCATCTGAGCCAAACCCTGAATCGATGCATAAAAAAGGGCAGCCATTTCCTGCGCATCACCCGAGTAAAATTCCCCAAGCTGCTGACCCTTGCGAATGAGCTGTGCCGTAGAATCAAGCAGCCTGGTATTTACCTGGAGGATCTCTTCATAATGTTTTGAGGCTGTGGCAGCTCCAGCTAATAGCGATTGATTAATAAGGATCAGCAGATGGGCTAGTTCCTCCCCATTGATCATGTCATTGTAGACTTCGTCGACAAACATTGCCATTAACTTTTTAGGGGATTGATCGGATTCAAAGAAAGTAATATTACGTTTCAATCCTTCAACAGCGTAGGCAACCAATTCGTTAAATAACTGATCCTTCGTTTTGTAATGACGATACAGCAGCCCAATACTAATGCCAGCTGTATCCGCGATATCTTGAACATTCGTCGAGCCGAAACCTTGATGAACAAATAACTGCATTGCAGCTGAATGGATTTTTTCCCTAGTGGCATTGCGCATTTCTTCAAACTGTTCCTTGCTACGCGGCAAGCAATTCGCTCCTTTTTAATGAATGAATTTTTACTCATTATATATTATTGAGAGTGGAATAACAACATTCAACTCCAGTTAGCGAAATCTGCCTGTTAGCTGAATGACTATCATGTGCACTATTTATGATTGAAAAACCCACTAGATACCTCCACTATGTTTTTCAATATCTTTAAAGACTGATGCAATTCGCTTACCTCTAATACGTGATTAGCATCTTTTATTCTAAGGACTTCTGTATTTGGAAATCCTTCGATTCAATAAATATCCACTTATTCCCTCCCTAACTCGCTCACAAATTTATTGTACAAGAGGGGCTAATTGTCCTGCTTTTTATTTTACCCGAATCCATACACAACGGATTGACAATTGAATATAGTTACAGTAAGCTGTAGATAATACACTTAACTGTAATGGATACAGTAGAGTGTAATTGGAGGTGTGTCATGAATAGTTATACCGCCAAACAAATAGCGGAAGTTCTCCAACAAGACGACCCACGCATGAATTTGCGAACGGTAAGGTATTACACGCAAATTGGTATGATACCGCCCCTTGAATTAATCGGTAATAAAAGGATGTACACGGATAATCACATTCACTATTTTCGCGCTATTATCACTTTATCAAGAACTGGTGAAACCCTAGCGTCCATTCAGGAATTATTAAAGAAACTTTCATTGGAGGACATTGAAAAAATCAGTCAGCAAATGGCATTATATGAACCGAGTCGAATGATTGAAAACGAAATACTGAAAATTTCTGATGATGTCATCATAACGATAAGCCCCCGGATTTCTGCTGAATTAAAGCAAAAAGTTATTGATTCGGTATCGCAGGCATTAAGAGGTGAAAATCAATGATGCTTGAAATGAAGTTAGCTAAATCAATGATGGAGAACGAAGAAGGAATGAATCACTTATGGATACAAATCTTCCGAGATGAAGAATCTGTTTCCCAAAAAACCGAAATGGAAATACAACTTCCGAATGGGATTTATCGCTTATGCAATCTCAATGGTTATACCGAGAATGGCCATAAACAAATTCTCCTCGATTCAAAGGACAAAGAGGTTATGATTGAAATTTTCACTCAAGACGCAATAGCATGTGGTGAAGTGACAATTTGTGTGACTTTGTTATCACGCGAGAAGACGGTCACCCGAGAAATACCAATACGGTTGGTATGTGAAGATGAAATGGATTTGGTCGAGATTGACGATCAAGTTGTAGAACGTATTAAAGAATTAGGTAATGCCAATATCACTCCTTCAAGTGAAGATTCAGATATCGTTTTTATTCAACCTGGAATTTTGAAATCAAGGCACAATGAGTCTTCTTACTTAGAAGAGAAATACCGTGTTGATTACTAAGAAATGAAGGGAGCGTAACTATGAATCTAATTCCTTACGTTGTCGAACATTCTTTTAGGGGAATGGACAGAAGAGGTGGCGGGGTTCGTGAACAATGAACAAATTGAATATACGGTAGAATATCAAGACGCTTATGGTGTATTGTATTTCGAAAATGTGAAAGCAAACCATTTTGCCGAAGCAAAGATGCAAATTCGTCAAAGACTCCCTGACGTGGTTGTTAGAGCGGTTACAATTGTTTCAAAAAAGAATGGAGATGAGCAATAAATTACGATAGACCGTGCATATATTGGCGGTTTTTTTCTTTCAAATAGGTTTTTGTACGTACATAGGTGTTTCGAGAAAATTTTGTAAGGTGTCGCTGTTTATCGTCATGCTGACGTGCATTATTTTCTATTATAAAAATGTAAGCGGTATCATCTTTAATGAGCAAATTGTAGCCGGTATGACGGCAGGCGCCGTTAAGGGGTAATCGACCTATAACGGCCAACGTGTGATACGATGCCACTTCGGGAATACAGATTTGGAGATTTGGAGCGAGGAACAAGTTAGGTAGTTTGTTAATTTTACCGGCGGCTGCCATTGTTCATCAATTAAGCTAATGAAGAATTCGGTTAACACTAAGGTTGCCTGGAATTTAGCAAACGTTGAAGGCTTACTCTATGATACGGAGTAAGCCTTCTATTTTCGTTTTGCGGACCCTGAGAGAAATACCTTAGATTGGCTCAGCAGACTGCTTCATTCATCAAGCTTTTTTGGCGATTGCCAATTTCAGCTTCGCTTTGGATTCTTCCGCAGAAGCTTGATCCGTACGTTTGATAAAGAACGATAGCAGCAAACCGATAATGCCTATTCCAACGATAACGAGATAGGCATCATTGATACCCTGGATTGAAGCTTCCATAATCATTTGCTTTTGTGTTATGGCTTCTGTCCCGTTTGAAACCATTAAATCTTGAAGGTGAGTATTGGTACGACTCGTCATAACGGTTACGAGCAGAGATGTACCTACAGCGCCGGCAACTTGCTTAATCGTATTAGAGATAGCTGTACCATGCGCATTAAGTCTAGCTGGCAATTGATTTAAACCTGCTGTAGTAATCGGCATAAGGAGCATAGCCATACCGAATCGGCGACCCGTTGACATGAGAACCAGATAGGTATAACTGGTCGTGTCCGTCAAGTTGATAAAGCCGATGGTGGTGATGATCGTTATCGCCATTCCGATGATGGAAAGCCATTTGGCTCCGTACTTATCGAACAGCCGTCCCGTGATCGGCATCAGAATGCCCATTAGGATCGAGCCAGGGAACATCAACAAGCCAGACTCCAGAGCTGAAAAGCCTCGGGCATTCTGTAGATAAAGGGGAAGCAGCATCATATCCGCATACATTACGATGGTAACCGCGATATTTATGATGGTTGTTAAAGAAAACATGCTGTACTTGAAAGCTCTTAGATCAAGGAGCGGATTTTGGGAAACCAACTGCCGCCAAGTAAACAGGATGAGGGAAATAACCCCCGAAATTATAGTTACGAGTACTTCCGCGCTTGACCAGCCTAAGCTGCCGGCTCTGCTGAAGCCGTACATCATTGCGCCGAATCCAACGGTGGAGAGGACGACACTTAGCATGTCAATTTTAGCTTGGATTCGCTCCGATACATTTTTTAGATAAATAAACCCGCAGATGATAACAATGAGAGCTAACGGAATCATGCCGTAAAACATCATTTCCCACGGATAATTTTCCAGGATGTAACCGGCAAGTGTTGGTCCGATCGCTGGTGCGAAAATGATGGCGAACCCGACCATGCCCATAGCGGCCCCTCTCTTATTGGGAGGGAACAGCGTTAAAATGACATTCATGAGCAGCGGCATAATAATTCCGGCTCCGGCTGCTTGAATCAAGCGACCAGTGAGCAGGATGGGAAAGCTCGTTGCTACCGCCGATACGATCGTTCCCGCAAGAAAAATAAACATTGAGGTTTGAAACAGCTCACGCGTCGTAAATCGCTGCATCAAATAGGCTGTGATCGGAATCAAAACACCGTTAACCAACATGTACCCTGTTGTCAGCCACTGTGCCGTTGCAGCCGAAATGTTGAAATCAATCATCAATTCCGGGACAGCAACGCTCATGACTGTCTGATTCAGCGTCGCAAGAAAGGCACCCAAAATCATAACGAACAAGATTGGTCCCTTTTTTATCGAACTGCTGTTTATTGCCAAACTTTTACTCAACCTACTCCATCCTTTCAATCTCTCTATATAGACTTAATTTACACTGTGTTATATAATCGACAGTGTATTAATTAGATTATAGGCAGAATTGATGTGTTTACAAGCAACAGAATTGGATAAAGTGTAAAGTAGTTTACATGAAAAAGTTTTAATGTCGTTTAACTCGAAGATGTTCTACGAATGCATTGAAATTGTAGTTTGAAAAAAGTGAAAAAGGAGAAGGATATGGATCATACAATGCAGCGAACAGATCCTCGCATACTCCGAACACGTCAGTTGCTTAGAGACGCCTTTATTGAGATGCTTCAGGAAATGGATATCGAGAAAATATCGGTTAATCGATTGGCAGAGCGTGCCACCATTAACCGGGTTACTTTTTATCTGCACTATCGGGACATTCCGGATATGCTGGAAAAGATGGCGGATGATATGATCGATGACATTCATCAGGTTTTGGACAATATACCTCCGAATCCGAATCCGGCAGTAGAAGTGGATTGGCCGATGCTAGTAAATTTGCTCGAACACATTGCCAAACACGCAAAATTTTACAAAATCATTCTCGCGTCGAATCGAACGACGATCTTTTCGGATCGATTGTTAAGGCTGCTAGCGGGATTAGTTGCCGAAAGGCTAGATGGAGAAGAGAGCGAATCCTACATTTCAACAGCAAATATTCAAAAGGATATTGCGATATGGTACAGTTCTTCCGCTTTAATCGGTACGATTATCGCTTGGCTGCGAAATGACATGCCGTATACGCCGCTTTTTCTCGCCAAACAATTTTCTTTGATGCGGTCATTACCACTTTAAGATTTGTTTTATATTGTAAAGACACTCCACATATGTGAGGTGCTATAGGAGTGAACTACGTTTAATTGATGAATTAAAGTCTGTTTGTCCAATACTAAGCATTGAAGAATATGGCGAACAAATTGAATTTTTCGTGGAATGGAGTAAATCGACTAAAGAATATCTGCTTAACAATTAGCTCGATTCTAACATCTTAAGTTCGAGTCATTATGGAGAAGAATATTATATTTTAAAATTGACTGCTGAGGAAATAGACGAAATGATCACCTACATAGAAAACAATAACATCTTTGTGAGGATCAATCGGCATCAAGCTGTTACTATAGAAGAAGACTAAGCAGCAGGAATACAAATGATGAATCGTAATGAACCTTCTTGTTCTTCAAAGAGAGAAAAATAGCAAACACTAAAACATTAAGTGCACCCCTAAGAATAGACATTGGACAAACCGCTGGGTTTTCCGATGAAAATTTTAAGGGGTGTATTTTTTTATGTGGTTAAACCTTATATGGCTAGAGAATGAGCCTTGGATACTAGGTTTTTGTGCCTAAATGTGATTCTAGAAGATCAAGCCTGAATATTTTTGAGCAAAATTATGTGTGAATGACTATAAAATATATAAAAAATAAATACGAAATCTAAAAAACTGAAAAAATTTACTATTAATATATTGTCGAAATAGTCCGATATAACTAAGTGAGACGTTTTTTAGTTAATCTAAATTAAAGATATTTTAGAAATATGGTATTGGAGGACTACATTTTTGGGGATGGGAGTTGTTAATTTGCTTGCGGCTTGGAAAAAGTGGGCGAAAGGCCTAGTATCCCATGAACTAGTGAGCATGAGAAATGCCCTCCACCTGATCGACCAAAAGTACAACCTGATTAGTCGCATCTCTGATTCGGAGCTCATGTTGATGACTGAAAAGCTAAAAGAGGAACTTAAGAGGAGTACACCTCCTGCGTATGTTCCTTACATAGCTGTTGCATTGGTAAAAGAAGCGGTTAAGCGGCGGTTGGGCTTGGTTATGCATGACGAGCAGCTGCTCGGCGGCTACGGGATGATGAAGGGCAAAGTTGCTGAGATGTTGACCGGTGAAGGGAAGACGCTTGCATCTTTGATCCCTGTTTTTTGGTTCGCGCTTCAGAACAAGGGCGTTCATATGATTACGGTCAATCCTTATTTGGCCGAACGAGATTATACGCAGGCGCGTGACGTTTTTCAGATGCTGGGGATGTCGGTTGGTTTGAATCATGCAGGACTTCATATGGAAGAGAAGCAGGCGGTCTACGAATGCGATGTTACTTACGGCGCTTGGTCGGAATTTGGCTTCGACTTTTTGAGGGATAATCTGGCGTTTGATCCGGCCAAGCAAGTACAGCGTCCGCTCGCGTATGCGGTTATTGATGAAATTGATAGTGTACTCATTGACGAAGCCAAAACTCCGATGATCATTGCGGGCAAGACGAAAGCAGCACCCGATCTTTATTACATTTGCTCCAAGTTTGTCAAAGGCTTAAGGGAGCAAAAAGATTATGAGCTGGACGTTGAATCGAATCAAGTGATGTTTACCGAAACCGGGATTCGGAAGATCGAAACGGTGTTCATGATCGATAATTTGTTTGATTTGGAATATACGACAGTGTTCCATTATTTGCTGCAAAGCTTGCGCGCTCTGGTATTAATGAGGGTTGATCGGGATTATTTGGTTGAAGGCGGTAAAGTGAAAATTATCGATTCATTTACGGGACGAATGATGGAGGGTCGGGAATTCAGCGATGGTCTTCACCAGGCGATCGAAGTCAAGGAAGGGCTTCCGATCAGCGAGGAGACTCGATCTAATGCTTCGATTACGGTACAAAAGTTTTTTAGCTTGTATTCCCAAGTGATCGGGATGTCAGGGACGATTCAGACGGATTGTGAAGAGCTGAGGCATATTTATGGATTGGATGTATTGTCGATTCCTCCGCATAAACCGGTTGTCAGGCGGGATGCTCCCGATCTCGTCTTTGTCAGCTTAGAAGCCAAGTACAAGAGATTGGTTTCGGAGATTGCTGCTTTGCATCAGCAGGGCATTCCGATATTGGTGGGCACGACTACCGTTTCGCAGTCGCAGGAATTGGCGGACCGCTTGTCACAAGCGGGCTTGAAATGTCAGGTGCTGAATGCGAAGACTCAGTCTGAAGAAGCGGAAATCATCCGTAGCGCCGGAACGCAGGGAGGCATCACAATAGCTACCAATATGGCTGGACGTGGAGCCGATATTTGTCTTGGCAAAGGTGTTGCCGAATTGGGAGGACTGCATGTCATCGGGCTCGAGAGGCATGAAAGCCGGAGAATTGACCTTCAGTTGAAAGGACGATCGGGACGGCAAGGAGACCCGGGAGCATCACAGTTTTTTATCTCGCTGGAGGATGATTTATTCCATCGCTTCGCTGGTGAAGAGGTGGAGGCATGGCAAGAAAAGTGGAGTTGGGGGGATGAAGGTGTTTCCTCCAAGGAACTGCTGCGTTTTGTGGAAATGGTGCAAAGGCGGGCAGAGCAGCAAATGTACGATATTCGTTCATTGGTATACAAGTTCGACTGCGTCATTCATCACCAGAGGGAATGGTTTTATGCGCATAGGCAAGGGATGCTTTTAATGGAGCGAGTGGAAGATGCCGTTTGCCGATCCGTTTCCTTTTGGATCAAGGATCGTGTGCAGAGGTATTGTCCTTCTGACCGGCTCACTGAGGAATGGAAGGTGGAGCTGCTTAGGCAGGAGTTTGGGCTATCGTCCCCTCTTGCGGTTACAGACTTCATGACAGGTAAAGGAATGCTTGGACAAGTGGAGCAAACCTGGAGACAGGATTGGGCGCATTTCATAGAGGATCGGGGCTTGCAGCATTTGCGTTCCATATGGCGGCATGAATATTTGCGGCTGCTTGATGAGTTTTGGCAGGATCATCTGGACCAGCTTGGATTCATTAAACAAGGAATCCACTATAGGGCTTTGGAAAAAAGGGACCCCGTTGAGGTGTTTGAGGAGGAAGCGTATCATCTCCACTTGAAGTTCGAACGCAAGCATCACCGCGCCGTCTGCAAAATGTTGATTCGGGAGATGAGAAACGAAGCGGTACCTTCGCTTTCCGGGACGGCATAGGGAAGACAACTCACTTTGAGGATTACTTTGGAGGTGGTGGCAGGCATTGAACCAATAAACGGATCACTCTTGCATAAGCAGTTGATCTAATCCAAATTCAACCCATTCATTCCTAACTTTCATGAAGAAAAGAGGAGATTTCCAATGACAAAGAAAAAATCCGATTCAAAAAAGCCTTTAAGTAAAAAAGTAGCCCAGGTCATGACAGCGACCTTGGCCGCGTCAACTGTTGTTGCCGTACTTCCGGCTGATTTCATAAAAGCCGACATGTTCCAAGGGGGCAGCGTATCGGATTCCGTATACGATCAATCTACGACGGTAACGGATTCGGTTTACGTACAGCCTTTCGTACAAGCGTTGGAGGCAGTGCGAATTGCCGAGTCAGCAGCCACGCTGCAACAAGTCTTGAGCGCCGTAGAACTAGCTTTGAACTTGACGGGCTACAACGAGCTTAGCCCACAAGATCAAGAGGCGGTAGCACAAGCATTGCTGAGTGCTGGGGACTATGCCGATACAGCTGAGCTGCAAGATGCTTTGAACAAGGCGGTAGCGGTTCAAAGAGATGCTGTAGCGCTGCGCAATGCGGTTGCTGCGGTCAATTCAGCAGACAGTGCGGCGCAGATACAAAGTGCTCTTGAAGCACCGTATTTGGGCCTCATCCTTATCAATTATAGAAAATTGAATGCGGACGGCAAGCTTGCTGCTGCAGAGTTGGTTCGCGAAGCTGCCCCAGCCGGCGGTTTCAATAGCCGAACCGATATTCAAAAGGCGTTCAACGAAGCCATTGCATTCGTTTTTGAAGCACAAGCACAATAACTGAGCGGTTTGAAGCGGGGGTCAAGAGATGGAACACCGGGAAGGAATTTGGTCCCGTCTGCGTCAACGCATTTTTTCAACCACTCCAAAATCTGTTGAAGCAATGCATGTGCTCCCTGATCCAGAAAGCTTGCAGGAGGACGAGGTCGTCTTCGGGACCGATCGACTGGAGCTGACGGAACAGATGTGTTTGATTGAAGTCGCCAAGCATTATATGGATGAGTTCTTTTTGCCGACGCTTAGGACTGAGCCTGCCCTAACCAGAGGCTTTGACCTGAAATCGCAAATGTTTGTAACCGATGGAGTCGAGCCCGTTTACCGCTCGAATATGGTTGTATTCTATCAGGATACGGACGGACAGCGAAAATACGAATATCTCGTGAGTCTGATTCGCTTTGGTACGGATGAATGGCGTGTATTTCAAGTGAAATAAACAAGATGACAGAGATTTAACGAACCATACATAAATGTGAAAAAGAGAGGTAACGATGACATGTCGAAGATAAAGAAAGACAATCAAAAGCCTTTGGTCAAAGGGATGTCTGCCGTACTATCCGCTACGATGGCAACTGCATCGATCATTTCCGTATTGCCTGTCCAAGTAGCGAGTGCAGATGAAGCTGCTGCCATTGCGGAAGTGAACGCCGCTGCTGCCGTCTCCGATATGCAGGCCGCACTCACTCGAGTGGATCTGGCTCTGAACCTTACAGGGTATAATTCTCTGAGCAGCACGGGCAAAGATATTGTCGCGCAAAATGTGATCGATTACCGCACGGCAAATGGCAGCTTTGCTACACAGCCGAGCATTCAAACAGAGTTGAACACTGCAGTATCAGCCCGCCAGAATGTTGAAATTTTGCTTAATGCCATTAATGCCGTTAACTCGGCAGCTTCTGCGAGCGACATGAGAACAGCTCTGGAAGGTACGGCACTCGGTCTGATCCTGACTACATACAATAATTTGAGCACGCCAAACGGTAAACTGGGAGCGGCTCAGCTGCTGCTGGATTATCGAACCGCACATGGCAGTTTCGCTGATCAAGCGGCTATCCAGAGCGAATTCAACAACGTCGTGCAAGTCCAACTGGACGAGGAGGCGCTTTCTCTAGCGGTGGGTAGTGTGAACGCAGCAACTGACGCTGCAACGATGACGACCGCATTGGAAGATCCGTACCTCGGTTTAGTGCTGACCTCGTTCAATAATTTGAGCAGCCAAGCCAGCCGAGACGCAGTTGCCCAGCAAATGTATGACTTTAAGCAAAGCAGCGGAGCGTATGCGAGCAAAGCGGCGATTCAAAGCAAATTGAACTCTTTTGTTAGTCAAAGGGCTCAGTTTGAGGCGTACGCTGCAGCTGTGCAAGTGGTGAATGATGCAGCAACGGCAAACGATACGCAATCCGCTTTGGAAGCCGCTGATCTAGGTTTAAATTTGACGGAATATTACAAACTGGTTGCTGGTCATAGAATCGCAGCCGCTCTTGGGGTATTGAACTATAAAATTGCAAACGGTGCTTTCGCCGATCAGCCGAGCATCCAGAGCACGTTGAATGCCATAGTTGTTACCGAGCAGGTTGCACAAGCCGTCGATGTAGTCAACGCAACTGCGGATACGAACAGTATGAAGAGCGCTTTAGTATCTGTAACATTAGGGCTTACGCTTACAGCCTACAACGATCTCGGTACAGCAGATAAAAATGCGGTTGCGGCTCTGGTACTTGCAAACCGTGGTGGAGGGTATGCGGACAAAGCAGCCGTTCAAACGAGTTTGGATTCGGCAATTGTTACAAATGCGCCAATGTCAGCGGTCAACAAAGCGGCTGATGCCGCTGCAATAGAAACAGCACTTGAAAACGGAGCGCTTGCTCTGGCGCAAGGCGTAGTTTATCCTAGTTGGCTGCAAGCAGATCAAACAGCTGTTGCTGCTGCTGTCCTTGCTGCTCGTCCGGTTAGCGGATACGTGGATTTGGCTGCGGTACAAACCGCGTTTGATGCAGCAGTAACGGCACGTACGCCTGTGGCCGATGTGAATATTGCAGTGAATGCGGCGGCAACGCAAACAGCGCTGGAAGCGGGCGCCCTTTCCTTGACGCTAGGCGTTTACTCGACTTGGTCAGCAGCAGATAAGGCGAATGCAGCAGCGGCCGTGCATGCAGGTGTTCCAGTTGGAGGGTATGCGAGCAAAGCGGCGATACAAGCAGTGTTCGATGCGGCTGTTACAGCACGGACACCTGTGGCCGATGTGAATATTGCAGCGAATGCAGCGGCAACAAAGACAGCGCTGGAAGCTGGTTCGCTTTCGTTAAACTTGGGAGCAGCGTACCCAACTTGGACAGCGGTGGATAAAACGGCCGTGGCGACAGCCGTGAATGCTGGCCTGCCAGTAGGAGGCCATGCGGATAAGGCTTCAGTACAAACAGCGTTCGACGCGGCGGTAACGGTGCGGACGCCAATTGCCAATGTGAATGTGGCTGTTAGCGCTGCGGCGATTCAAGCTGCTTTGGAAGCAGGAAGTCTCGGCTTGAATTTAGGGGCTACATATCCAGGATGGCTTTCAGCAGATAAAGCAGCCGTAGCGGCCGAGGTGCTGGCAGCGCGTCCTGTAGGTGACGGCTATGCAGATCTTGCGGCGATTCAAGCTGCTTTTGACTCAGCTGTCGGTCAGGTTGCTCCGATGGCTGACATCAATGCGGCAGCAAATGCTGCAGCCATGGAAACGGCTTTGGAAGGTGGTACGCTCGCGCTCACCTTAAGTGCGGCATATAATTCCTTATCGGCTTCTGAACAAACAGACGTTGCAGGTTTGGTGCTGAACTACCGCCCTGTCGGCGGCTATGCGGACAAGCCTGCGGTGCAGTCAGCGCTGGATATTGCGATAGCTGTTGAGTATGTAAATATTGCAGCGAATGCGTCAGCAACGCAAACGGCGCTGGAAGACGGCGTTCTCTCCCTGAACTTGGGCGCAGCATACCCGACTTGGACGGCGGCGGATAAGACAGCAGTGGCCGCAACCGTGCATGCGGGAGTAATCTATGCGGATAAAGCCGCAATACAAACGGCATTCAATGCTGCAGTAACGGCACGTACGGCTGTAGCGGATGTGAATATTGCTGCCAATGCGTCGGCAACGCAAACGGCGCTGGAAGCTGGTTCGCTCTCGCTGAACCTCGGTGCAGTGTACCCGACATGGACAGCGGCGGATAAGACAGCTGTCGCGACGGCCGTTCATGCGGGTATTCCCGTGGGAGGCTATGCGGACAAAGCGGCGGTACAAGCGGCATTCGATGCGGCGGTAACGGCGCGTACAGGAGTTGCGGATGTAAATATTGCAGCGGATGCGTCGGCGACGCAAACGGCATTGGAAGCAGGAGCACTCACCCTGACGCTGGGAGCTGTATACCCAACTTGGTCTGCGGCGGATAAAACGGCTGTAGCGGCAGCCGTGCACGCTGGTATTCCGGTAGGGGGCTATGCGGACAAAGCGGCAGTACAAGCGGCATTCGACGCTGCGGTAACGGCGCGGACAGCGGTAGCCGATGTGAATATTGCAGCAGATGCAGCGGCAACGCAAACGGCGCTTGAAGCCGGCTCGCTCTCCCTGACGCTTGGCGTATACCAGACTTGGACAGCAGCGGATAAGACAGCGGTAGCTGCGGCCGTGCATGCGGGTCTGCCAGTAGGCGGCTATGCGGATAAAGCGGCGGTACAAGCAGCGTTCGATGCTGCGGTAACGGCACGTACGCCTGTAGCGAATGTGAATATTGCTGCGAACGCGGCGGCAACGCAAACGGCGCTGGAGGCTGGTTCGCTTTCGCTGAACCTCGGCGCAGTATACCCGACATGGACAGCGGCGGATAAGACAGCTGTAGCGACGGCTGTGCAAGCGGGAATACCGGTAGGGGGCTATGCGGACAAAGCGGCGGTACAAGCGGCATTTGATGCCGCGGTAACGACACGGACAGCGGTGGCCGATGTGAATATTGCAGCGAATGCGGCGGCAGCGCAAACGGCGCTGGAAGCGGGATCGCTCTCGCTTAACCTGGGCGCAGTTTACCCGACATGGACAGCGGCGGATAAGACTGCGGTAGCTGCGTCCGTACTAGCGGGACTGCCAGTTGGAGGTTATGCGAACAAAGCGGCAGTACAAGCGGCATTCGACGCGGCGGTAACGGTACGGACAGCAGTAGCCGATGTGAATATTGCAGCGGATGCAGCGGCAACGCAAACGGCGCTGGAAGCCGGCTCGCTCTCCCTGACGCTGGGGATATACTCGACTTGGGCAACGGCGGATAAGGCAGCGGTAGCTGCGGCTGTTTATGCGGGTCTGCCAGTAGGTGGTTATGCGGATAAAGCGGCGGTACAAGCAGCGTTCGATGCGGCGGTAACGGCACGAACGCCTGTAGCGAATGTGAATATTGCTGCGAATGCAGCGGCAACGCAAACGGCGCTGGAGGCTGGTTCGCTCTCGCTGAACCTCGGCGCAGTGTACCCGACATGGACAGCGGCGGATAAGACAGCCTTAGCGACGGCCGTGCAAGCGGGCATTCCAATTGGAGGCTATGCGAACAAAGCTGCGGTACAAGCGGCATTCGATGCGGCGGTGACGGCACGGACAGCAGTGGCCGATGTGAATATTGCAGCGAATGCGGCGGCAGCGCAAACGGCGCTGGAAGCCGGTTCATTGGCTTTGGATCTGACATCTTATAATTTGCTCCATACGGCAGATAAAGTGCTTGTCGCAAGCCATGTGTTGAGCCATCGTCCTGTTAACGGCTTTGTAGATAAAGCTGCAATTCAGTTGGCGCTGGATAGTGCGATCTCCGCTGACGCACCGATGGCTGCTGTGAATAATGCGGTCGATGCAACTACAATGGAAACGGCTCTCGAAAATGTGGCGCTCGGACTTACACTTGGCGTATATAGCAGTTGGTCTGCAGCAGACCAAGCTGCGGTTTCGGCGCAAGTATTTGCTGGTGTCCCGGGAATTGGATATGCCAACCTGGCAGCCATACAAGCGGCATTCGACGCAGCGGTAACGGCACGTACGGCTGTAGCGGATGTGAATATTGCTGCCAATGCGTCGGCAACGCAAACGGCGCTGGAATCTGGTTCGCTCTCGCTGAACCTCGGTGCAGTGTACCCGACATGGACAGCGGCGGATAAGACAGCAGTCGCATCGGCCGTAAATGCGGGTATTCCCGTGGGAGGCTATGCGAACAAAGCGGCGGTACAAGCGGCATTCGATGCGGCGGTAACGGCGCGTACAGGAGTTGCGGATGTAAATATTGCAGCGGATGCGTCGGCAACGCAAACGGCATTGGAAGCAGGAGCACTCACCCTGACGCTGGGAGCTGTATACCCAACTTGGTCTGCGGCGGATAAAACGGCTGTGGCGACAGCCGTGCACGCTGGTATTCCGGTAGGCGGCTATGCGGACAAAGCGGCAGTACAAGCGGCATTCGACGCTGCGGTAACGGCGCGGACAGCGGTAGCCGATGTGAATATTGCAGCGGATGCAGCGGCAACGCAAACGGCGCTTGAAGCCGGCTCGCTCGCACTGACGCTAGGCGTTTACTCGACTTGGACAGCGGCGGACAAGACAGCCGTAGCAACAGACGTGCATGCGGGTCTGCCAGTAGGCGGCTATGCGGATAAAGCGGCGGTACAAGCAGCGTTAGATGCGGCGGTAACGGCACGTACGCCTGTAGCAAATGTGAATATTGCTGCGAATGCGGCGGCAACGCAAACGGCGCTGGAGGCAGGTTCGCTTTCGCTGAACCTCGGCGCAGTATACCCGACCTGGACAGCGGCGGATAAGACAGCTGTAGCGACGGCTGTGCTAGCTGGAATTCCGGTTGGCGGTTTTGCGGACAAAGCTGCGGTACAAGCGGCATTCGATGCTGCGGTAACGGCACGTACAGCAGTTGCGGATGTGAATATTGCAGCGAATGCGTCTGCTACGCAAACAGCATTGGAAGCGGGGGCACTCTCCCTGACGCTGGGAGCTGTATACCCAACTTGGACAACGGCGGATAAAACGGCGGTAGCTGCGTCCGTACTAGCGGGATTGCCAGTTGGAGGTTATACGAACAAAGCGGCAGTACAAGCGGCATTCGACGCGGCTGTAACGGCGCGGAATGCAGTGGCCGATGTGAATATTGCAGCGGATGCAGCGGCAACGCAAATGGCGCTGGAAGCCGGTTCGCTCTCCCTGACGCTGGGCATATATGCGACTTGGACAGCGGCGGACAAGACAGCAGTAGCAACAGACGTGCATGCGGGACTGCCAGTAGGCGGCTATGCGGATAAAGCGGCGGTACAAACAGCGTTTGATGCGGCAATAACGGCACGTACAGCAGTTGCGGATGTGAATATTGCAGCGAATGCGTCAGAAGCGCAGACGGCGCTGGAGGCCGGTTCGCTTTCGCTGAACCTCGGCGTAGTGTACCCAACTTGGTCAGCGGCGGATAAGACAGCCGTAGCGACGGCCGTGCAAGCGGGTATTCCAGTTGGAGGCTATACGAACAAAGCGGCGGTACAAGCGGCATTCGATGCTGCAGTGACGGCGCGTACAGCAGTTGCGGATGTGAATATTGCGGTGAATGCGGGGGCGACGCAAACGGCGTTGGAAGCCGGTTCCCTTTCACTGAACCTAGGTGTTTTGTACCCGACTTGGACAGCGGCGGATAAGACGGCGGTAGCTTCGTCCGTACTAGCAGGCCTTCCAGTTGGAGGTTATGCGGACAAAGCGGCAGTGCAAGCAGCATTTGACGGGGCTGTAACGGCGCGGACTGCTGTGGCCGACGTGAATATTGCAGCAGATGCAACGGCAACGCAAACGGCGCTGGAAGCCGGTTCGCTCTCCCTGACGCTGGGGATATACTCTACTTGGGCAACGGCGGATAAGGCAGCGGTAGCTGCGGCTGTTTATGCGGGTCTCCCAGTAGGTGGCTATGCAGATAAAGCGGCGATACAAGCAGCGTTCGATGCGGCGGTAACGGCACGGACAGCGGTGGCCGATGTGAATATTGCGGCAAATGCGGCAGCAACGCAAACAGCGCTTGAAGCTGGCTCGCTCTCATTGACGCTTGGAATTTACTCAACTTGGACAGCGGCGGATAAGGCAGCTGTAGCAACGGCCGTGCAATCAGGTCTTCCAGTTGGAGGTTATGCGGACCAAGCGGCTGTGCAAGCGGCATTTGATGCAGCAGTGACAGCACGTACGCCAGCAGCTAATGTGAACGTGGCGGTTAGTGCAGCAACGATGAAAACGGCGCTTGAAGCTGGCCTGCTCGGACTAGATTTGACTGTTTACAACATATTGGGCAATGCGGACAAGCTGGCTACCGCAAGCAATGTGTTGGCAGCTCGTCCAGGGACTGGCTTTGTGGACATAACGGCCATTCAGACAGCACTAGACAATGGGTTAGAAGCCGGCTCGTTAAATCGTGATACAGCTGCGCTAGAAATTCAATTCACGCCAGGAGATGCTGCCAGCCATGTAACAGGTCAGCTAACGCTTCCTCTATTGGGAGTTGAAGGATCGACAGTTTCTTGGAGCTCTGATCTACTAGCGGTAGACGCTACTAACGGTAACGTTACTCGGCCAGCTTACTTGACAGGTGATTTGACTGCCACCCTGACAGCTACATTGTCTCGAAATGGCAGCACGAAGACGAAAGAGTTTGTTGTCAAACTGATCAAACTGGCAATTACAGATAGTGAGTCCGTTTCTGTTGATAAAACAGCGCTTGGCATCGTGTATGCCGGTGCTGATCATGCAGCCAACGTGTCGCAAAACTTGACGCTTCCATCGTCAGGCGCCAATGGAACTACGATCACGTGGGCATCCGACAATTCGGCTGTCGATGTGGCTGTCAATGCAGGAATAGGTACAGTAACCCGCCCGGTGAAGACATCAAACGATGCAATTGTTACTCTGACAGCTACCATTACAAAAAATGGCGTTCAGGAAACCAAAGAGTTTGTGGTGAACATCCTCAAGCAAACGACTTTCAACGATACCGAATCGGTGGCATCGGATAAAGCGGCACTGGGAATCATTTATAGCGGAATCGATAAAGCTGTTAGCGTAACACAGGGATTAGCATTGCCCACAACTGGTGCAAATGGGTCGGATATTGTATGGTCTTCCAGCAACACGGACATCGTTGAAACGAATGGAACTGTAAAACGTCCGTTGAAGACATCCACTGATGCCATCGTGACGCTGACAGCCACGATTACTAAGAACGGTGTGCAGGAAACGAAAACATTCGATGTGAATGTACTTAAGCAAACGACGTTCAACAATACCGAATCGGTGGCAGCGGATAAAGCGGCACTGGGTATCATTTATAACGGAATCGATAAAGCCGTAAGTGTAACACAAGACTTAACATTGCCGACAACGGGTGCAAATGGGACGAATATTACATGGACGTCCAACAGTCAGCTTGTCGTTGCCACGAACGGAACTGTGAAACGTCCGGCGAAGACATCGAGCGATGCCATCGTGACGCTAACAGCTACGATCACGAAGAACGGCGTGCAGGATACGAAAGAATTTGACGTAACGGTCATTAAAGAGACTGTGTTCAGCAATGCGGAATCCGTAGCGGCAGACAAAGCAGAACTCGGTATCGGTTATGGCGGCAGCGATAAAGCCGTCAGCGTTACTCAGAACTTGACATTGCCGACAACGGGAGCAAATGGAGCGAATATTTCATGGTCGTCCAGCAACACGGTTATCGTTGAAACGAATGGAACTGTTAAACGTCCCCTGAAGACAGCCAGCGATACCATCGTGACACTGACTGCAACGATTACGAAGAACGGTGTGCAGGACACGAAAACATTTGACGTGACCGTCATAAAAGATACGGCGTTTACCAATGCGGAGTCCGTCGCGGCAGACAAAGCAGCGTTGGGTATCGTTTATAACGGCGTCGATAAAGCCGTTAGCGTTACGGAGAACTTGACATTGCCGTTATCGGGTGCGAATGGAACGCTTATTTCATGGTCGTCCAACAACACGGATGTCGTTGCCACAAACGGAAATGTAACCCGTCCGGCGAAGACATCGAGCGATGCCATCGTGACACTGACTGCAACGATTACGAAGAACGGTGTGCAGGAAACGAAATCATTTGACGTGACGGCCATAAAAGATACGGCGTTTACCAATGCAGAGTCCGTCGCGGCAGACAAAGCAGCGTTGGGTATCGTTTATAACGGCGTCGATAAAGCCGTCAGTGTAACGGAGAACTTGACATTGCCGACGACAGGTGCGAATGGGGCGAATATTTCATGGTCGTCCAACAACACGAATATTGTTGGCACGGACGGAAAAGTAACCCGTCCGCTGAAGACATCCAGCGATGCCATTGTGACGCTGACAGCTACGATTACGAAGTATGGTGTGCAGGATAC